>JAILQG010000090.1 GCA_024699055.1 Bacteroidales bacterium | reverse complement strand
CCTCGGCTACGGCGCGGACAACGACCAGTCCTTCTCTTCCCTCAATGTGGGCGAAGGCGACAACATCACCCTCATCGGCTTCAGGACGTCGTACAATGGCAAGGACGAGGTGGGCAGCGCCTATTTCGTAAGCCTCAACGCATCGGGCTCGGTCGAATGGGATGACACCTACGACACTACCCAGGCCCCCATCGCCACCACGATCGCCGGCTTCATGGGCACCCGTCCGTCCAAGTACCAGCCATATACCATCAACGGCACCATCAAGAAACTGTACGACGCCGACCAGGGCAAATGCATCATCACCGACGGTACCGGCGAACTTCTCGTCGACGGCATCACTTCCACCAAGCGCGAGTACGGCGACTTCAACATAGCCAACTTCAGTCTTCTCGGCCTCGGCGAGGGCGACAACATCACCGTCACCGGTTTCCACGACCAGAAACTGGACCTTGTCTTCATGAGCTACGCCTACAGCAAGGGTAACGTACCTCCCTTCTCGCTCGAGCAGATAATTTCCTCGGCTGACGGAACCAATTTCTTCACCGTGGGCGACATCTACGTAGGCGCAATTTCCTCGAGGGGATTCATGGCAGTCGACAACTCCAACGCCGTGCTGGTTTACCAGCCCACGGGTTCATACGCTCTCGGCGACCTCGTCTCCTTCGACGGCACCAAGACCACTTACAACAATCTGCCCGAGATTACAGACGCCAACGTGACCGTGCTCTCTTCCGATAACGAGGTGCCCTATCCCGAGGCTAATGACATCACCGCCACCCTCGACAGCTATTCTTCCACCAAGGCTGAGTACATCCAGATAAGGGGCAAGCTGTCGATTTCCGGCAACTACTACAACATTGCGGTTAACGGAGCCACCAGGCTGGGCAGTATCTACTATCCGCACTCTTCTCTGAATGCCTCCAGCTTCAATAACAAGTTCGTCGTAGTGAAGGGTTACTACAATGGCCTTACCAGCAAGGGCAAGTATGTCAACATAGTCGCAGCCAGTATCGAGGAAGACGAGTCCATCAAGACCTTCGAGGTCGCCCCGACCGCCATCAACGTTACCTCCGAGGCGGGCAGCACCACCTTCAACGTCACCGGCAACGTGCCCTGGACGGTCGAACTGCAGGAAGATAACGGCGGCATGATCCAGTCGTTCACTCCTACCTCCGGCAGTGGCGACGGCAGCGTCACCATCAATTATGCCGCAAATACAGGCGCTCTTACAAGTCCGGCTAATATGGTGTCGAGCGGCCCCACTTCCAGGACAGCTACCTTCCTGGTCAGCACTACCGCTACCGGTGTCGACCAGTCCTCCTATCAGGTGGTTGTAACCCAGGCGGCACCGACATCCGGAGGGGCCATAGAAGTCACCCTCGACCTGACAGAACAGGGCTACACCAACGCCCAGGAGGTATCCAGCCTTACAATCGACGGCGTGACCCTCGCGTTCAGCAAGGGCACCGGCAGCAATACTCCCAAGTATTACAACACCGGCAAGGCTGTCCGCATCTACGCTGGCGGCACCCTGACCGTTACGGCTGAGAACAAGAATGTCACCGGTGTGACGTTCACCTTCGGAAGCGGTGACGGCAGCAATACCATCACTGCCGACACCGGCAGCCTCTCCGGCAGTTCTTGGACCGGAAACGATGATTCCGTCACATTCACGGTAGGCGGCTCTTCCGGACACAGGAGATTCGCAAAAGTAGTTGTTAACGCTCAGTAATTGCAGTTGAAACACGCCCGAAACATATTGTCTGCGGCAGCGCTGGCGACAGCGCTGCTGCTGGCTTTTGTTTCGTGCCGCGGCGGGGAGGAACCCGATTTCGTGAAGCCGCAGGTTTCCCTGGCCGTCAATCCCGTCACCAGTGAGGCGGGGCAGCAGTTCGTGGACGTGACCGCCGGCAGCGAATGGGAGATATCCTTCGCCTATGAAGGCTCCCAGACCGGCTGGGCAAGTCTTTCCAGCTATACCGGAAACGGCAATGCCGGAGGGCTTACCCTGAGCTACACCGCCAACCCCGCGACGGATTCGCGCTACGTCACCATCACCGTCACCAGCAAGGGCGGCACCGGAAGCGTCCAGTTCCGCCAGTACGGCACTTCCGAGCCCGAAACACCGATTCCCGGAGGTTTCGGCGAGGATGTCACGTCCCTGGGGTGGCTGGAATTGCCTGCTACGACCGCCGACGACGGCTGCGAGTTCTTCTACCACCTCATGAACGGTGGCAAGGACCGCAACTACTCGTTCTACTACAGCTACGGCGATTTCATATCGTACTGGGTGGCCTATCCGCTGAACGTCGGCCTCATCGGCTCCTCCATCGGCGGACGCACCGACGCCTGGGGTTACGACCCACTGATTCCCAAGGATATGCAGCAGTATATCGTGAACGAGGACGGAATGGGCGTATCGTACGGCACCGGCCACAGCCGTGGGCACCAGATTCCTTCGGCCGACCGTTACGGCACGCAGGCCAACAACGCGGCCACTTTCTACGCCACCAACATGACCCCCCAGGACTACAACTTCAACGGGGGTATCTGGGCCGATCTTGAAATCAATGTGAGGTCGCTTGCCAGGATGTCCGACACCCTTTACGTGGCGACCGGCTGCGTGCCCGGGAGCGAGTACATAGTGGACCGGGGCGGGCGCAGGGTCAACGTACCCGCAGCATATTTCAAGGCGCTCCTCTTCTATTCGAAGAGCGGCGCGGCATATACTTTCCAGCGCTTTGACGGTTATGCCGGCATTGCGGTTTACATGGAGCACAGGACCACGCTTTCCGGTTTCAGCGCCCAGTATGCTTTGAGCATCAAGGAGTTGGAAGAAAAGACCGGAATCGAGTTCTTCGCCTCCCTGCCTTCGGTCGTGGGCAATGAAACGGCCGCCAAGATAAAGGCCCAGGGGCCTGTCAACACGTCCACTTCAGTGTGGCCTCCGTCAGACTGGTGGAGCAAATAACAAGTACAAATGAAAAAACTGCTGATCATCATTCTTGCCGTCATCTCCGTAGCGGGATGCGGCACCAGTTCAAAAACCTCTGGCGTCAAGGCCGGAAAACACAGCTATGTGATAGGCTTCTACAACCTGGAGAACCTTTTCGACACCGTCCATGACGAAGGCAAGAACGATTACCAGTACCTTCCGGACGGCCAGAACCAGTGGACGGAGGCAAAATACGAGAAGAAGGTTCACAACATGGCCCAGGTCATCGCGGCCATGAAGCAGGACAACGGCGTATGGCACACCATTCTGGGCGTAAGCGAGATTGAGAACCGCCACGTTCTGGAAGACCTGGTGAGCGACCCGCAGATAGCCGACGCCAACTTCCAGATAGTGCACTACGACGGTCCCGACCGCCGCGGAGTGGACGTGGCCCTGCTCTACAAGCCCGAGCAGTTCAAGGTGCTCGAGAGCAAGAGCATTCCCTTCACCTTCGAACCGTCTTCGATCGATTTCAGCGCCTGGACGCAGGAAGAGAAGGACAATTTCCGCACCCGTGACATCCTGATGGTGCGCGGCATGCTCGACGGCGACATGGTGGCTGCCTTCGTGGCGCACCTTCCTTCCCGTCTCGGCGGCAAGGGCGCCGACCTCCGCCCGAGGGGCGCCGAAATCATCTACCAGAATGCCATGGAGCTTGAAAAGCAGTATCCCGGCATCCGCATCGTGGTGATGGGCGACATGAACGACAACCCGTCAGACGCCAGCATGACCACCTACATGCATGGCAAGGAGTACATTGCCGACATGGCACGGGAAGACTTCTTCTCGCCGCTCCTGCGCATGCTCAACGAAGGCTACAGTTCCCTTTTCTATCAGGGCTCCAGCAATATCTACGACATCATCCTGGTCAATCACCAGTTCGCCACGGCCCCCGATTCCGGGCTCAAGATCATTCCCATCCACCAGAAGGGCTACTATTGCCGCATCTTCCACAAGGATTTCATGACCGTGCAGAGCGGGCAGTACAAGGGCACGCCTTTCCGTACCTTCAGCAACGGCGCCTTCGTGGGCGGATATTCCGACCATTATCCCACCTATATAGTTGTATCCAAATAAAATTCAACCTATGATAAAGAAGATTGTTCCGGCGTTTGCCGCCCTGCTTTGCTCGCTGGCCCTGTTCGCGCAGGAGCCTACCGGCGGAGTTAAGGGTACGGTAATCACACGTGGCACCAAGGAGCCCGTGCAGAACGCCAAACTAGAACTTTTCTCCGGAGCGGAGCTGATCGGCACCGTGCTTTCAGCCGAGGACGGGTCCTTCATGATCCCGGGTCTCGCCGACGGCATGTACACCCTGGTCATAACCTCCAGCGACTACTTGCAGAACACGGTGAATGTAACCGTCAACGACGGCTACGTGAAGAACATGTTCAACCTGTCGCTCACCCGCACCCAGAGTGAAACAGCCATCGAGGACGCCTCCCTGCTGGAGTTCGACCTCGATGACAGCGGCTACAACGACGCCCCCACGGTGCTGTTCGGCAGCAACGACGTGTTCAACGAGATCGTGAGCTACAATTTCTCGAGCGTCCGCTTCAAGAACCGCGGTTTCGCCAGCGAGGCACAGGATGTCTACCTGTCGGGTGTCAAGATGAACGACGCCATGACCGGCTACGGCCCCTTCAGCCTCTGGAGCGGCCTGAATGAAGCCACCCGCGCCAAGGATGCCACTACCGGAAACGAGATGGCGGACGTGGCCTTCAGCGGCTACAACGGCTCCACCAACATCTTCGGCGACGCCACCAGCATGCGTACCGGCAGGCGTTTCAGCGTACTCACCAACACCGCCTTCTACCGCCTCAGGCTCATGGGCTCCTACGCTACCGGCGTAATGGACAACGGCTGGGCGTTCGCCGTGAACGCCAGCGCCCGCCTTGGCGGAAACGACTGGATTAAGGGCGTTTACTACCGCAGCTTCGCCTATTCGCTGGCTGCCAGCAAGGTGTTCGAAAACTCTAAGCTCCATTTCATCTTCATGGGCACTCCGGGCAGGAGGGGAGCGCAGAACGGTTCCACCCAGGAAGTGTACGACCTTGTCGGTGACAACATGTACAACTCCAACTGGGGCTACCAGAACGGTGTCATCCGCAACGCCCGCGAGCGCCGCACCCACGAGCCCATCGCCGTGGTAAGGTACGATTTCAAACCCTCCGACCGCTTCGAAGGCAGCGCCACCGTCCTGTACCGCTTCGGCAAGAACGGCTATACCGCGCTCGACTGGTACAACGCCCAGGACCCCAGGCCCGACTACTACCGCAACCTGCCCAGCTACTTCTACAACGCCGATCCCGACTGGAACCGCAACAGCGAGGCCAAGGCCGCCTGGGCGAATGAAGTCTGGACGAATTCCGCGGCGTACCCGCAGTACACCCACATCAACTGGGACAAGCTTTATCAGGTTAACCAGAACGACGTCGACGCCAACGGCCAGAAGCGCGCGCACTACGTGCAGCAGGAGCGCCGCACCGACCAGAAAGACCTCAACTTCGCCACGAACGTCAAGTTTAAGGCCGCCGAGTCCCTCACCCTCCGTGCCGGCGCCAGCGCGAAGATCAACAAGACCGAGTACTACAACATCGTGGCCGACCTCCTCGGGGCTGACTATTTCGTGAACATCGACAATTTCGCCGACCGCGACTACGCCTCCAACCCGACCATGGTGCAGAACGACCTCGACTACTACAACGCCCATGGCGAGCCCCAGAAGGTGAAGGTCGGGGACAAGTATTCCCATGACTACTTCGCCCACGTGCAGAATTACGAAGGCTGGCTCGGCGCCGACTTCGCTTCCGGCAATTTCAGCGCGAAGCTGGCCGGCCGTCTGGGCTACAGCCTCTTCTGGCGCGAAGGCGTGTGGAAGAAGGGTCTCTTCCCCGATAATTCCCAGGGAGACAGCGAGCATCTCGGCTTCCTCACCTATGCCGGCAAGGCGATGCTCAACTACGTGATAGGCGGCAACATGCGCGTCTATGCGAACGTGGGTTACTACGAAGACGCTCCCAGGTTCAACCAGGCCTTCCTTTCGCCCCGCACCCGCAACAGCGTGGCGTCCAACCTAACCACTTCCAAGACCTTCTCGTCCGATCTCAACTGGCAGTATTCCGGAAACGGCTACAACGTGCGCCTCACCGGTTTCTACGCCACCATCAAGGACCAGACAGACCTGATGAGCTTCTACGACGACCTGCAGAACGCGTTCACCAACTTCAGTATGTCCGGTATCGACGAGCGTCACATGGGCGTGGAACTGGGCTTCAAGGTGCCTCTCCCGATCGACGGCTTCTCCCTCAAGGGTGCGGCCAGCGTGGGCGAGTACATCTACACCTCCACCCCCTACATGACCCAGACGGTGGACAACTCCGCCCGTATAGTCGTGGACAACGCCCCCGTGACCTACTGGAAGTCCAGCCCGCTCCTCAGCTACGACTCGAACGGCAATATCGACGACCACGGCGGAGCCCAGCAGAAGCATTACGTTCCCGCCACTCCGCAGACTGCAGCAAGTCTCGGCCTGAGCTGGAACAAGAACTACTGGTTCATCGACGCGGATGTCGAGTATTTCGACCGCAACTATCTGGATATGAATCCTTTCTACCGCACCGAACAGGCCGTGAAGGGGCCCGACGGAATCGCCACTGCGGAGGAAATCCTCTACATGACCGCCCAGGAGAAGTTCGATCCCGCATGGCTGGTCAACTTCAGCGTCGGCAAGAGCTGGTACATCAAGTACAAATATCAGCTCGGCGTCAACCTCAACGCCAAGAACGTGCTCAACAACACCAACGTCAAGACCGGCGGTTACGAGCAGACCCGCCTGGTGGACAACACCACCAGCAAGACTCGCTACTACCGCTTCGATCCGCGGTATTTCTACTACTCCGGGTTCAATTACATGATCAACGTTTATTTCAGATTCTAAGGAGGCCACGAGATGAAAAAGACAATATTTGCAATCATCATCGCCGCAGCGGCGTTATTCACGGCCTGCGAGGAATGGGGTCCGGTGTTCACCGCAGGATATGACGATCCTTCGGCTGAAAAGCTGTACACCGACGCCGACATGTCGGCATACGGCAGCAGGATGACCATCGCCGATCTTTCCAAGATGTACAAGTCCAAGACCGGCGGCTCTCCAGTCAAGCTCAATTCTGGCTGGATCAAGGGACAGGTCATCAGCAGCGACTTCTCCGGCAACATCTACCGTACCATGTACATCCAGGACGAGACCGGCGGAATCGAGGTCAAGACCGGGCGTACCAACATGAGCAATGAAATCCGCAAGGGCCAGTGGGTATACGTGAACCTGAACGGGCTTACGCTCGGAATGTACGGCGGCAAGACCGGCAATTACGGCGGCGCCGGCATGATCCAGCTCGGCCTCGAAGACCAGAGCGGCGAATACGAGACGGCCTACATCGACCTTCCGCTCCTTGTGGACAAATACATCTTCAAGGGGGCCATGGGTAGCGAGGTTACTCCGGTGGTGCTTTCGGAGGACATGCTTCCCGGCAAGAACGACACCCAGGCGAACAACCAGTACATCGGTACTTATGTGACGCTGAAGGGCCTGAAGTACGGCAACCAGGTGTTCGCCCTCCTCTATCTCACCTACAACGAGAACACCAAGAACAGCAGCAACCGCATCTTCCTTTCCGACCGTACCTGGGGCATCACAACATGGGCCCTCACCAAGGAAAGGATGGGCACCATGCTCGAGGCCGGTATCTGGGACAGCGTCAACGTGGGTAACAGCGGCGACTATAAGTACGGCACCGTGGGCGACCACAGGGCCGTCAAGGGTACCAACGGCGACACCTACGGCGACATCGAGCGCAATGCGTACAGCGTGAGCCACTATTTCAAGATGGGCTCCACCGACATCCAGGTCCGCAGCAGCGGTTATGCCCGTTTCGCCGACCTTGAGATCGATCCCGACGTGCTCGCAGGCAGTGTCACCGTCGACATGACAGGCATACTCACCATGTATCAGGGCAGCATCCAGTTCACCCTGATTGACCTCGACGGCGTAAAGAAAAACTGACAACCATGAAAAAGACATTCACTATTCTCCTGGCAATCATGAGTTTATCTGCCTGTACCCAAAAAAACGCGTTCCTGCAGGACTGGGACACCCCTTACGGCATCCCTCCTTACGACAAGATTAAGGTCGGCGACTACATTCCCGCCATCAAGGAGGGAATAAGGCAGCAGCAGGCCGAGATAGATGCGATAACCTCCAACACCGAGGCTCCGAGCTTCGCGAACACCATCGTTCCCCTCGAGCTTTCCGGACGTCTGCTCGAGAAAGTCAGCGGCGTGCTCTTCAACGTTACCGAGACCGACCGCAGCGACGCCCTCGACAAGGTGGTGGAAGAGGCCCTTCCGCTCATTAGCGCCCACAGCGACGACATCGCCTTCAACAAAGCCCTCTACGAGAGGGTGGCGGCGGTTTATAACGGCGACCAGAGCGGTCTCGATGCCGAGCAGAAGACGGTCCTCAAGAACCATTTCGAGGACTTCGAACGCGAGGGCATCGGCCTTCCCGAAGACAAGCAGGCGCGTCTCCGCGAAATCAACTCCGAGCTCGCGACCAAATGCCAGAAGATAGGCAACAACATCCTTGCGGAAAGCAACGCCTTCAAGGAGAAGTTCGGCTTCAGCGTGAGCGATTATTCCGACAGGATGACCACCACGGCCGACCGCGACCTCCGCAAACAGTACCTGGAGGCCTATACCATGCGCGGCCATAACGGCAACGAGTACGACAACCGCGCCCTTGCCGTAGAGGTACTCAAGCTCCGCCTCGAAAAGGCCCGCATCCTCGGTTACGAGACTTCTGCCGCCTATGAGCTTTCCGACAAGATGGCCCATGACCCCGCAACGGTCGACGCCTTCCTGAACGGGATAATCAAGGCGTCCACCGCCAAGGCCAGGGAAGAGGTCGCCGAGATGCAGAAGATCATGGACGCCGAAATCGCCGAAGGCAAGCTCCCGGCTGGCAGTAAGATAGAGCCCTGGGACTGGTGGTATTACGCTGAAAAGGTGCGCGTTGCGAAATATGCCCTCGACGACGAAGTCATCCGTCCCTACTTCCACATGGATTCCGTCCGCAACGGTATCTTCACCGAAGCCAAGATGCTCTACGGGGTGAATGTGGAGCCGCTGGACGACGTTCCCGTGTATTCTCCCGGAAACGTTAAGACCTGGAAGCTCAGCTACGACGACGGTTCCCTCATCGGCATCTTCACCACCGACTATCTGCCCCGCAGTTCCAAGAGGGGCGGCGCGTGGATGAACAACGTGCGCAGCCAGTATATCGACGCCGACGGCAACGAGGTGCGTCCCATCATCGTGAATGTGGGCAACCTCGCCGAGCACATGAACGTAGACCAGGTACAGACCGTATTCCATGAATTCGGCCACGCCCTGCACGGCCTGCTCACCCAGTGCACTTATCCTTCTGTGAGCGGCACCGGCGTAAAGCGCGATTTCGTGGAGACCTTCTCGCAGATCAACGAGCACTGGGCTTTCGAACCCGAACTGCTGGCACTCTACGCGAAGAACGACAAGAACGAGGTCATCCCCCAGGAGCTGGTCGACAAGATAAACGCGGCCCTCAAGTTCAACATGGGCTTCATGACCACCGAACTCTGCGCCGCTTCGATGCTCGACATGAAACTGCACGAGGTCACCGATTTCGACAACTTCGACATAGACACATTCGAAGCCTCCCTTGCGAAGGAAATCGGCCTGAATCCCGAAATCGGCTACCGCTATCGCACCACCTACTTCAACCACATCTTCTCCAGCGGTTACAATGCCGGTTACTACGGATATCTGTGGTCCGAGGTGCTCGACCGCGACCTCTTCAGCCGCTTCGAAGCTTCGCCGCGCGGCGTGTTCGACAAGGAGATCGCCACCGAATTCAAGCAGACCTTCCTTGAGAAGGGCGGCAGCGAGGATCCTATGGACCTCTTCCGCAAATTCATGGGCCGCGAGCCCGACAACACCGCATTCCTCCGTGGACGCGGCCTTTTATAGAACATATTTTATTTGATAAAAATGAAAAGGATAGTTTTGGTTCGTCACGGCGAAAGCCAGTGGAACAAGGAAAACCGGTTTACCGGCTGGACAAATGTGGATTTAAGTGAAAAAGGTCTCCAGGAAGCCCTGGATGCCGGCAAGACCATGTTGGAAAAGGGTTTCACCTTCGACATAGCCTACACTTCATACCTCAAGAGGGCCATCAAGACTCTCAACAACGTGCTTGATGCTATGGATCTGGACTGGATCCCCGTAAGGAAGACATGGCGTCTCAACGAAAAGCATTACGGCATGCTGCAGGGCCTGAACAAGGCCGAGACCGCCGCCAAATACGGCGATGAGCAGGTGCTGGTATGGCGCCGTTCCTTCGACGTGGAGCCTCTCCCGCTGCCTGACAACGATCCCAATTCCGCCACTCAGGACAAGCGCTACGCCCTGGTTCCCGACGAGTACATCCCCCGCACCGAGGCCCTCAAGCAGTGCATCGAGCGTGTGATGCCCTACTGGGAAAGCGAAATCTTCCCCCGTCTCAAGCAGGTTGACAACATCCTCGTCGTGGCTCACGGCAACAGCCTCCGCGGTGTGGTGAAGCACCTCAAGGGCATAGGTGACGCCGAGATCGTAAAGCTCAACATCCCCACGGGTGTTCCGTACGTGTTCGAGTTCGACGACAATCTCAAGCTCGTCAAGGACTACTATCTTGCAGATCCTGAGGAACTTGCAAAGAAACAGGCCGCGGTCGCAAATCAGGGGAAGGCGAAGTGATACTCAAATTGAATCCCGAATTCAGACCGATGGTCTGGGGTAGCGAGAACTGGGTGATCTCCGGCTTTGCCGGAAGGGAGACCAGGGTCGCCGAGGGGCCGTTCGCCGGCAAAACGCTCAATGAAGTGTACGGCGGCGAGTTCCCCCTGCTCATCAAATTCATCGACGCCCGGGAAGACCTGTCCATACAGGTGCATCCCGACGACGAGCTGGCCGCAGCGCGCGGCATCGGCAGGGGCAAGACCGAGATGTGGTACATCATGAACGACGGCGGCAGCCTGTTCGTAGGTCTGAAGGAACCCCTTACTCCCGAAAGCTATGTGCGCCTGGTGGAAGAAAACCGCCTGACCGACGTGCTCGAAAGGCACAGCGTCAAAAAGGGCGATGTCTTCTTCCTGCCCGCCGGCCGCATCCATGCCATCTGCGGAGGCTCCGTCCTCTGCGAGATTCAGGAGACGTCCGACAACACCTACCGCCTGTACGACTACAACCGCCCGGGGCTGGACGGCAAACCCCGCCAGCTTCACACCGAAGAGGCGAAGGCAGCCATCGACTACAAGGTATATCCTTCATACAAAACGGATTACAACCTTGAGCCTGGAGGCTCCGAAGTGCTGGTCCGCGACCCGCATTTCACCACTTCGGTATACGACCTGCGCGAGCCCCGCATCGTGAGTACGGAAGGCTGCGGCCGTTTCCTGGCCGTGATGTGCGTGGAAGGTTCCGGAAGGGTGAACTGCGTGCCGCTGAAATGCGGCGAAGCCCTGCTGGTGCTGGACGAAAAGGGCCCCGTGGAGTTCGCTCCCGCGGAAGGTACTACCGCTAAATTCGTCACGTCGCATGAGTAGGAAAGGCGGTGGTCGGAATTTCGGAAGCAGGCGCCGCGAGCGCGCCCTGAAACCCCGCGGACACAGGATAATCCACGAGGAAACCGGTACCGTGCAGATGACCCGCGAGGGCTATGCCTTCGTGCTGGTCGAAGGCCAGGACAACGACATTTACGTGAAGGCGGCCAAAACCAGGCACGCCCTTGACGGCGACCTTGTCAGGGTAGCCGTCACGCGTGAAGTGGAGTCGAGGGCCAACAGCCGGGCCGGCCAGACGCAGGCCTCGAAGCGCCGCGAAGGCGAAATCATCGAAATAATCAAGCGGAGCGGCAAGCAGTTCGTGGGCATCTACCACAGCGTCGGAAAGCAGGCCTGGGTGCTCATGCAGAGCAAGAGCATGCCATGGGATATCCAGGTCGATGCCGCCCAGGGCGCGGAAATGGGAGCACAGAGGGGCATGAAGGTGGCTGTGGTAGTGGACCGCTGGGACCGCAGCGACCCCAATCCCATGGGGCACCTGGTGGACGTGCTGGGCATGCCGGGAGAGAACGAGACCGAGATGCACGCCATCCTGGCCGAGTTTAACCTTCCCTACAGGTTCGAAAAGAAGGTTGAGGATGCGGCCGACGGCATCTCCGAGGAGATCACTGCCGAAGACCTGAAAGGTCGCAGGGATTTCCGCGACACCCTTACCTTCACCATCGACCCGGCGGATGCCAAGGACTTCGACGATGCCCTGAGTTTCAAGAAGTTGCAGAACGGCAACTACGAGGTGGGCGTGCATATCGCAGACGTCTCGCATTACGTGGTGCCCGGTTCGGTGATAGACAGGGAGGCCCGCGAGCGCGGTACCAGCGTCTATCTGGTGGACCGTACCGTCCCC
Source organism: Bacteroidales bacterium (assembly GCA_024699055.1). Lineage (GTDB taxonomy): Bacteria > Bacteroidota > Bacteroidia > Bacteroidales > UBA932 > Cryptobacteroides. The sequence continues at coordinate 4,523 of JAILQG010000090.1, read as the reverse complement.
ATGCTTCCCGAAAAGCTGTGCAACAAGCTGTGTTCGCTCCGTCCGAACGAAGACAAGCTTACCTATTCCATGGTATGCGAGATGGATCCCAAGGGCAACGTCAAGGACCGCTGGATAGGGCGCACCATAATCAACTCCGACTTCCGTTTCGATTATGAACAGGCGCAGAGTATCATAGAGGCGGGAGGTAACTCCCTCCTCGGGAGTTCGCCCTCCGGGCTCACCCCACCATCCGGAACGGATGGTCCCCCCGCTTCCGTGCCGCGGGTGGCACGTCCCTCGGAGGGAGTTCCTCCCGCCTCCCCGATAGAAGAGGCGATCATAACTCTTAATCGTCTGGCGGGCATCCTCAGGAACAAGCGTTTCAAGGCAGGCGCCGTCAATTTCGACCGCCCCGAGATGAAGGTGGAAGTCGACGAGAAGGGCAGGCCGGTCGGCGTGCACCAGGTAGTTACCAGGGAATCCAACTGGCTCATAGAGGAGTTCATGCTGCTCGCCAACCGCACGGTGGCCGAATATGTCGCCACCGGCGGAAAACTCAACGGCGTGGCGTTGAAATCCGCAAAGACCTTCGTCTACCGTATCCACGACGAACCTAATGAGGAAAAGCTCGCGGGGCTGCGCAACTTTGCCGGCAATTTCGGTTACAAGATGGAAGGGGAACTCCAGGGCCGCGAGGCCTCCATGGCGCTCAACGCCCTGCTGCAGGCGGCTGAAGGCAAGCCCGAGCAGGCCGCCTTCGAGGACATCGCCCTCCGGGCCATGGCCAAGGCGTGCTATTCCACGGTGAATATCGGACACTACGGCCTGGCATTCCCGTTCTACACCCACTTCACTTCGCCCATCCGCCGCTATCCCGACCTCATGGTTCACAGGCTCCTTACCATCTATCTTTCAGGCGGCAAAAACCAGGACCAGGGTTATTACGAAGGGGAGTGCACGCATGCTTCGGAGCGCGAGCAGATTGCTCAGGACGCCGAACGTACGAGCACCAAGTACAAACTCGTGGAGTTCATGCAGGACAAGATAGGCCAGGAGTTCGACGGCCGCGTATCGGGCGTAACCGACTGGGGCATGTACGTCGAGATAGAGCCTACCAAAGTCGAGGGAATGGTGGCGCTCCGCGCAATCCGTTCCGACTTCTTCGAGTTCGACGAAGAACACTACCGGCTCGTGGGCAAGCGGACCAGGAAGGTCTTCCGTCTCGGCGACCGGGTGCGCATTCGCGTGAAGGAAGCTAATCTGGAACAGCGCCTGCTCGATTACGAGCTGGTCGAATAGGACAGCCCTAAATCAGTTTGTATTCTTTGAGCCTCTTCCTCAATTCCATGTGATTGGGGCAGAGGCTTTCCAGTAGTGCATGGAACTCCTTGCCGTGGTTCATGTAGCGCAGGTGGCAGAGCTCGTGGAGCATCACGTAGTCCTGCAGGTCTTCCGGAAGACGCATCAGGTTGAGGTTCAGGTTTATGTTGCCTTTTGCGGAGCAGGAACCCCAGTTAGAGACGTTATGCTTGATTCTGACGGAGTTGACACTGAAGCCATGGAGTGCGGCGAGTTCCCTCAGCCTTCCGGGCAGATAGGCCTTCGCCTCCTTGCGGAGTTCCGCCACTTCGGGCGTGTCGGGAAGTCTCCTTCTCCTGCGGCGGTAAACGATGCGGACCCTTCCGCTCAAAATATCTCCCAGGGTGATCTTCATGGCATGGCAAAGATACAAATTTTGCCTATCTTTGCATTATATGATTTCCGAGAGTAAGCTGAAGACAGTCGTAAAAGACATTTTTTCCGGCATAGAGTTCGAACGGGAGCCCGCAGGGCTTTATGATTCAATGCGATACATGATTGGTGGCGAGGGCAAGAGGATACGCCCCCTGCTCTGCCTTACGGCATATTCGCTGTTCAAGGACACTCTCGGCGAAGAAATTATCGAACCGGCGAGGGCCCTGGAGTTTTTCCACGCATCCACTCTCGTCCACGACGACATCATGGACGGCAGCCCCCTTCGCAGGGGCCGGGACACCGTCTGGGTGAAATGGGGCACCGACACCGCCCTGCTTTCGGGCGACGCCCTGTTCGTCGAGGCCTGCAGGCGCTTCTCCTCCGTTCCGGCGAAATTCCGCCAGAAGATAATCTCTCTCTTCACCGAAACCGCCATGAAGGTATGCGAGGGCCAGCAGCTCGACCAGGATTATGAGCGGGAGCAGGAGATATCTATGGATGAATATCTCGGCATGGTTGGCCTCAAGACCTCCAGCTTCATGGGATGCGCCGCCAAAACCGGTGCGATAATGGCCGATGCCGCACCCTTGCAGTGCGAGAGGCTGTATAAATACGGCTACAACCTGGGCATGGCTTTCCAGATCACCGACGACTATCTCGACGTCTTCGGCGACGAAAAGCTGCTCGGGAAGCCCCTGGGCCGCGACATCATCAACTGCGAAAAGAGCTGGCTCACCGTCAGGGCCATGGAGAAGGCCGCCGACAAACCGGGACTTCTGAGGGCGCTGGCCGCTCCCGCCGTGTCCGATGAGGAAAAAGGCGCCAAGATTGCGTCGGTAAAGAACATCTACGTCGAACTCGGAGTCGATGCCGACGCCGTCGAGGCTGTCAGGAACTACACTGCCAGGGCCATGGAGGCAGTTTCTTCCATGCGTCTCGGACAGGTCCGTCTCGAGGTGCTCCGGCGCTTTGCCGAAAAGCTTGTCGGCCGCGTCAAATGACAGAGCCCGAAGCCATAGTGGTAAAGAATGCAGGGAGCCATTTCCTGCTGAGCCGCCTGCCCGAATGGGCGCCGTTTCCGGCTGTCCTGCGTGGAAAGGTGCGTCTGAAAGGCAGCACTTCCACCAATCCTGTCGCCGTGGGGGACATGGTTCGGTTCAAAATGGAAACGGCGGGAGGAACTCCCCCTGAGGGACGTAACACCCGCGGTTCGATAGCGGGGGGACCATCCGGCATGGATGGTGGGGTGAGCCCGAAGGGCGAACTCCCGAAGGGGGAGTTACCTCCCGCCGCTGCAGTCATTACCGAAGTGCTGCCGCGGCAGAACTACGTCATCCGCAGATCCACCAATCTCAGCCGCAAGAACCATGTGATTGCGGCCAACCTGGACAGGGCCGTGATTGCCGTGAGCCTGCTGTTTCCCGAAATCAAGCTGCCTTTCCTGGACAGGATACTCGTGACCTGCGAGGTGTACGGTATCAAGCCGGTGATAGTGCTGAACAAGATCGACCTCTACGGCGAAGCGTTTGCAGATGAAGTGGAGAACTTCCTGCGGATTTACGAAGGGGTCGGCTACCTGGTAATCCGGACTTCCTGCAAGACGGGGGAGGGTATCGACGAGCTCCGGGAGCTCTGCAGCGAGGGCGTGTCGCTCTTCTCGGGCGAATCCGGAGTGGGAAAATCGTCCCTCATCAAAGCCCTCGATCCGGGCCTCGACCCCAAGATAGGCAAGATCTCCGCAGCCCACCTGCAGGGCAAACACACCACCTCGCTCTACGAGATGTATCCCCTTGCGTGCGGCGGCTTCGTGGTGGACAGCCCGGGCCTCAGGGGCTTCGGACTGGTCGACCTCGAAAAGGAAGAGATTTCAAAATACTTCCCGGAAATGCTCCGCGCGGGGCGCGGCTGCCGTTTCACCCCCTGTACCCATACCCATGAACCCGGCTGTGCGGTCAAGGAGGCCGTAGATTCCGGTGACATCAGCGTCGAGCGCTATAACTCGTACCTCGGCATGCTCGAGGAGGACTCGAAATTCCGATGAAAGCACTCGACCGCGAAATACTCCGCCTTGCCATTCCGAGCATCCTGGCCAACATCACCGTGCCGCTCGTGGGCATGGTGGACCTCGCCATTGCGGGACATCTTCACGAAGGGGCCCTTCCTGCAGCCTTCATCGGGGCGGTGAGCGTCGGAGGGCTGCTCTTCAACCTCCTATACTGGAATTTCGGGTTCCTGCGTGCGGGAACGGGCGGCCTCACCGCTCAGGCGTACGGGCGTGCCAGGGCCGGCGCATCCCTTCACGAAGCCGGTGTCCTGCTCGGCCGCGGCCTCTTTGTCGCGCTGGCCATCTCGTTGATTCTCATTGTATTGCAGTGGCCGTTCGTAAAGCTCGGGCTCCTGATAATAGGAGGCACTCCGGAGGTTTCGGCCCTTGCCGAGCGCTACTTTTTCATCCGCATCTGGGCTTCGCCCGCGACTCTCTCGCTGATGGTCTTCCGGGGTTGGTTCATAGGCATGCAGGATACTCGCAGCAGCATGTGGGTCGACCTTGTCGTGAACATCGTCAACATAGTCGCGAGCTTGTTGTTGGCCTTCCCGCTCGAGATGGGTTTCACCGGCATCGCGCTGGGCACGGTCATCGCGCAGTATTCCGGATTGGCATTCGCGCTTGCCGTGGTTCTCACCAGATACCGTCAGCTGGTAAAGGACGTCCGCCCCGCAGAGTGCACCGGCGTTTCCCGGGAATTCTTCAGGATGAATCGCAATCTCTTCCTCCGCTCCCTGAGTTTCATGGGTATCTACTTCGG
>JAILQG010000079.1 GCA_024699055.1 Bacteroidales bacterium | reverse complement strand
CCCTCGGACTCGCCGTAGAGCTGCTTCCACCATTCGCCCAGATACTGCAGGCGCGGGTCGAAGCTCACCAGCACCTCCACCTTCTTGCCGAGCTTCGAGTACAGCAGGTTGCGCATCGCGGCGTAGCAGATGGCGGGATTGTCCTCGGTCTTTTCGAACAGCTTGGCACGGGTGTCGGCGGCGCCGCGCAGCATTGCACGGATGTCGAAGCCGGCCGCCACGATGGGAAGCATGCCGACGGGAGTGAGCACGCTGAAACGGCCGCCGACGTCGTCGGGAATGACGAAGGAGCGGTAGCCCTTCTGGTCGGCGAGGGTCTTGAGCGCTCCCCTCTTGGCGTCGGTAACAGCCACGATACGGCTGGCAGAATCGGTATAAGTCTTTTCAAGACAATCCTTTACGATACGGAAAGCCACCGCTGTCTCGGTGGTGGTGCCGCTCTTGCTTATGACGATGCAGGCGGTGTTGCTCACTGCCATGAGGTCGAGCAGCTCGGCGATGTAATCTTCGCTCATGTTGTTGCCGGCGAAGACTATCCTGGGGGCGTCCTTCTTGGGCAGGAACTGGTGCGACAGGGCTTCCAGGGCGCAACGGGCGCCGAGATATGAACCGCCGATGCCCAGAACCACCACAAGGTTGACACCGCGCGCCTTCCAGTCGTCGCGGATATCCTCACAGGCCTTCACCATGCTTTCAGGAGTGGCTACCGGAAGGTCTTTCCAACCGAGGAAATCGTTCCCGGCGCCGTTGCCGGCCTGAAGGGTGTCGAAGGCGTCGAATGCCTTTTTCAAATATTCCTTATAGTCTGCATCTTTCACGAAGGCGTTGCAGCCGCCCAGATTGATCTTTACCATAATGCTAGAAGTTTTCAGTCACAAATGTACATATTTTTTGCTCATTTGGCTATATTTGCAATAAGATAAAGCCCTTCGACGATGAGACCCGGACACATCCTCCCCATTTTTGCGGCATGCCTGCTGCTAGCCTCCTGCGGTACATCCAAGACCGCAGCGGTTTCCCCGGCAAAAGAATTTCCCAATGTAGCACATGAAGGCCGCACGGCCATCGTGGCCCACCGCGGCTACTGGAACTGCGCCGCCGCCGGATTCGCCGAGAACAGCCTGGCATCATTGCGCGAAGCCCAGGCGGAGGGTTTCTGGGGCAGCGAATGCGACGTCCACCTCACCTCGGACGACATCGTCGTGGTGCATCACGACGCCATCATCCGCGGCCGTCGCATCCATGTGAACAGCTTCGACTCCTTCTCTCCGCACCGGCTCAAGAACGGAGAGCCCCTCCCCACGCTCGATGAATACCTTGTCCAGGCCAAGGAGAGCGGACGCACGGTGCTCGTAATCGAACTCAAGCCGCAGGAGAACGCCGCCCGTGAAGACAAGCTAGTGGAGCTCACCCTCAAGTCGCTGCGCGAGCAGGGCCTGTATCTGCCCGAAAGGATCAATTTCATCTCGTTCAGCAAGCACATCTGCGAACTGATAGCGAAGCAGTGCCCAGAGTTCACCAACCAGTATCTGAACGGCGACCTGAGCCCCGAGCAGCTCGCAGCCGCCGGCATCAACGGCCTCGATTACGAGCAGTCGGTAATCTACAGGGAGCCCAGCATCGTGGCCCGTGCCCACGCGCTCGGAATGAGCGTCAACGTGTGGACGGTGGACATGGCGAAGGACCTCCGCTTCTTCATCCAGCTCGGAGTGGATGCAATCACCACCAACGAGCCCATGCTTCTGCGCGAGCTCCTCGACAACAAGGAATTCAAGAATTAACGGCGTTCCAGGAACCTGGCGATGAACTCGACCCGGCGCGAGAACACCTCGTAGTCGAGGGTGGACGCCGTGTCGTCGGGACGATTGGTGTTGAGCGTGATGCCGGAAGTGAAGAGGATGACCGGCGCTCCCCATGAAAGGAACTCCTTGTGGTCCCCTATCCTGCGGTAGAACAGGTCGGTGAAGGAACGGCTGCGGTAGTAGTCGTAATACAAGTGCAGCATGAGGCCCTCGTTGCATTTTTCGAAAGTCTTCGAATACCGGTCGGCCCCGAGCGCGATGAGATAATCCTTCCAGTATTTGTCGACCGGGGCCAGAGTGCCGCCGAGGATGTCGAGGTTCACCACCATTGAGAGTTTCCGCCCACGCAGCCTCTCTGCGAGCGCCGCGGAACCGGACAATCCCGAATTATGACCGTCCACGAACGCGAGCATCACGTCGCCGCGGCCCTTCAGGCGTTCCGACAGGGCCAGCAGCGCGGCAACTCCCGAAGCGTTGCTGTCCGCCCCCGGATAGAGCGTTCCGTCGAGGACTCCCAGACCGTCGTAATATGCCATTACAAGGATGAGGGGTTTGCTTGACGGAAGGATTCCGGCGGGGGTCGCGACTATATTGCGCCCGACCTTGCCCAAACCGGTGCTGAACGACTGGATTTCAAAGGCATAGCCCGTCTCGCGAAGCCTGCGGCAGATGTACGCCGCCGCATCGAATGCCGCCGGCGCCCCCGCCTGGCGCCCGCCGCACAGGCTGTCGGAAAGGAACTCCACGTCCATGCACAGAAGCTTCTTGTCCACCTTCACCTGCCCTTCCCCGATCACCGGGATGTCCGCATGCACCGCAAGCGGCCGGATGAGAAATAAAAAAAGGCAGATTATTTTGAAGCGCGCCGACATTTTGGGCACAATTAATGCTATCTTTGTAAGTCCAGAAGGCAAATTTAGTGAAAAAAACACTTGCGGCAATACTATTTTTCCTGAGCCTGTGCTTCGGCGCACGGGCCCAGTACGACCGCGACGTCTTCTACATCAGGGGCCGCACCGCCCTGCAGGACGGGAAGTACGCCCTCGCCATCGAGAATTTCAACATCCTGGCCAGCCTCGACACCACCGACTACTGGAACTATTTCTTCCGCGGAATAGCCAAATACAACCTCGGCGACATCCGCGGCTCCCAGCAGGACTTCGACAGGTCGGTGCGCATCAACCCCGTCTTCACCAACGGCTTCCACTACAGGGCCATCACCAAAAGCCGCCAGGGCCAGTACGACGAGGCCCTGGAAGACCTCGAGACCGCCATCAAGCTCCGTCCCGGCTTCAGCGGCCTGTACTACAGCCGCGGAGTCACCTACTTCCTCGCCAGACGCTTCGACGGCGCGGTGAAAGACTTCGACTACTACATCCGCAAGGAGCCGAAAGACCCGGGCGCCTACCTCAACCGCGGCGCCTCGTACCTGTTCCTGGGCGACACCACGAAGGCCCTCGAAGACTACAACCGCGCGATCAAGCTCGACCGCTTCGAGCCCGAGGGCTACATGCGCCGCAGCCGGCTTTACGCCGCCCAGGGGGAATATGAGGACGCCCTGGCCGACATGAACAAGGCCATAGGGCTGGACAGCACCAACACCCTGGCCTTCTTCAACCGGGCCCTTCTCTACTACGACACGAAAGACTACAACGCCGCCATGGCCGACCTCAACCGGGTGCTCAGGGACGAGCCGGGGAACGCCCTCACCCTGTACAACCGGAGC
>JAILQG010000076.1 GCA_024699055.1 Bacteroidales bacterium | reverse complement strand
GAACCGTCTCCGGATCTGCAGCAGAGAAGAAATAGTCATAGCGCAGGTTGCCATCCTCGGCGCGAATGGCATCTGCCGTCCCGCTACTTTCCATCTCCTCCACGAACTTCCGGGCATTGCCGTCCGTGCCGGTATAATACAAATTCATCGTGATGGATTCAGTCTTTTGGATCGCACTGTTTTGGGGGTTGTTTCCACAACTCATAACTGTGACCGCAGCAAGTAATATGGTGAATAATCGTTTCATGCAAATTACGATTTATCGACACAAAGATACCACATAGTTCTGACATAGACACGAAAGACCCTTCCTCCCACGCATATTCAAATTGTCTGCTGTCAGAGCATATGTAATCCAAAAGGACTTCAGGCTATATGGTTACCTTGAAACCGTAAACCTTGCCATTTTCGAGCGGGAGCTTGGACATTATCGTCTTCCGCATGTCGCAGCCAGGGAACACAGTGACCGAATTTCGGCGCTCCTCTTCGTCGTCGTAATAGTTGCCGCCGAACTGGAGACAGAGTTCATATCCCGCCTCGAGGTCTTTGTCGAATCGGACAGGCACGAAGAAAGTCTTTTCGACCACATCCTCATCCATCAGCGTGAGGTCGCTGTTATTGCCGCTATCGAGCAGGTAATAGTCCTGCGGTCCTCTCTCGATCGTGAAGGGCGTCCCCGTGTAGCTTCCGGTGGTCACATCCAGGCCGGAGAACCGGACGAAGACCGGGTCACCGTTCACACCCCACTCTTCCTCTTCGTCCGAGTCGGGATCCATGCACTTGATGCGGATGGAATTGATCCGCGCCTGGTCGAAAGGAGAACCGGGAGGCGCCTCGTACGGGAAGTTCCTAAGGGTCACCTCGATGCGGAACACGGCGAACTGGTGCTCCAGGTACACGTGGGCAACATCGCCGGAGATCTTCACCTCACCCAGCATCAGGTCGACATCGGAGATAGAAGACAGCTCATCGTGCTGCAGGGCACCCGAGGCGGTCGAAAGGTTTCTCATATAAATGGTCGGAGATCCCACCCGCACAGCGTCGAAGATCGTATTGCCAGCGTACGAGTCCACCGACGGATACAGGCAGATGACCTTGTCCCCTGCGTTTCCAGTCCAGGTCCCGGAGAATTCCGCCTTCTTGCGGCCTTCCTCACCGGTAGAAGTGAACGTATCGACGGCCGTGATGCCGCCCTGGTCGAAAGAAACCACCGTAATGGCTTCCTCCGAATTCCAGAACCCTTCCAGCGTCTTGCTTTCCGTGTCGTATTCATAAAGCGTCTTTGTGCCCGTCGGAGTGACGACGGACGCCTGGATCGTCAACGGGCAGCCCGTTTTAAGCTCGAGCGTCGATTTCTGGCAGCCGCTTATCAGTACGGCCGAGCAGGCAGTCATAGCTATTATCGTTATGATTCGTTTCATCGTGCAGACTATTTATTGGTTAAAATCAAGATCCCAGCCGTGTTCAAAAACAGGGATTTCCCCGCTGACACAGATGACACTTCCTTGTTTAATTTCGATAACCTCCGTCACAGGAGGGGTGTAGATGTTTTTTCGTGATTCTTCCATAAGGCGCATAACAGGACTAACTTCGAAGTGACACACACTTCGAAGGACAAATTTAGAAAAAGTTGGCTTTTTCCCAACAATCGGGCAAAAGCGTCCTTTAAGCGGAGCTTACTTCTTTTCTCCAAGCACGGCCCAGCGGATGAAGGGGATCCGGCGGAGCAGCTCGTACAGCAGCGGGGTTATGGAGAAGACTGCAACGGCCAGGAGGACGTACATCGCCCACGGTGGCAGCGTGGTATAGGTCTTCATCATGTAGCCGAAGCTTGCAACGACCGCATAGTGAAGGATATAGAGGCCGAAACTGGAACGGGCCATGTAGCCGGCGAAGGCCGATGTCCGGTCGAAGCGGGACTTGAACCATGCCATCATCGCCAGGCACGCCAGCCAGCCGTAGATGCAGTTCAGCGGGCTGCTCAGGTACTGCGGCGAGGTATTGTCCTGGCCGAAAGTGGTGCCGATCAGAACGCCACCGGCAACCACCGCACAGGCCAGCAACGGAATCCAGTACTTGCCCAGCTGCTCCTGCACCTCGTCGCGCGCAAAGATAAAGTACCCCATCAGGAACGGAACCAGGTAGAACAGCGGCTTGTACAGATTATACAACCCGTCCGCGCTCTCGGGCCGGGGATTGTGGATGAGCAGCTGCTCGGCCGCCCAGTACAATATCCCCAGCAGGATAATCCAAACGATACCTGTCTTTCCGCCGAAGGCCCGGCCGCAGGCATCGTACAGCTTATTCTTTCCGTCCAGCTTGCGCACCAGCAGGAGGAGGAGCGAGAACAGCCACAGGTCCTGGATGAACCAGAGCGGGCCTTGGCCGCTGATTGCCCATACAATATATTTGACTGCCAGGGGTTGCCCGTCGATTTCAAGCGCTTTACCAGCTACGGCGGTATTGAAATACCCGACCATCCACTGGAAAACCAACAGGCCGATGGTGGCGGGGACCAGCAGCTTCCGCGTACGGGCCTTGAACCATGTCTTGCCGTCGTATTTCTCCAGCGCATATCTTGCGCTCACTCCCGCCAGAAGGAACAGCAGAGGCATGAACCAAGGGTACAGGATGTACATGACAACATCCTGGTACTGGTGATATTCCGGATAAGGACCGAACCCGCCGATGCCGCCGAAGACGCCCTTGTTGTTATAGAAATAAATGACATGATACAGAAGCACCAGGAGCACGGTCACCCAGCGCAGATTGTCCAACCAATGTTTTCTCATTTTGTAAGGCCCTCCATGGCCTGATCTATTACACTTTGGAATACTTCCGTCTTGATGAGAGCTATACCTTTCTGGTCTCCCAGCATCAGCAGAGCGTCTCCCGGCTTGATATCATAGACTTTGCGGGCCTCCTTGGGAATCACAATCTGTCCCTTGTCCCCCACCTTCACGACACCGAAGATGTATTTGCCTTCCTGTTCTTGCATTTGTGGTAAAAGTTAGAAATTTCCCACAAATATAACACTATTTCCCAATTAACAATAATAAAACTTATATTTGCTAACGTAACACGTACCCGTGTTTGACTACCCCAACAAGCCCCAGCTGGAGCTGATGGAAGAGTACTTCGCCTGGAAGAGGCAGCAGCCGCTGGAGTAAAAGTGGCACTATCGCTTCGGTGCCTCCGGACTACTTGAAGGCACTTTCCGACAATCCGTTGCCATTCAGGCCCAACTCCTTGAAGAAATCGGGGACCGGACGGCCCACGAGGACGTCTACATACAGTTTGGCGATGTACTGCGAGAGCATGAATCCGTGGCCGCGCATGCCGGTGAACAGGCCGAGGGCCGGATCGACAATGTAGCGGGGCTCCGTGTAGTAGCCGCACCAGGTGGCCTGGAAACTCATGCCACGGAGGCGCGGGATCCATTCGCAGAACACTTCCGCAGATATCTCCAGGAACTCTTTGGTGTTGACCTTGAGATTCTTGCCGGCCTCGGCGGCGTCCGTGGCGGGTGAGGCGCAGCCGATGATCTGGCCGGTTGAGGCCAGCTGCTGTCCGTACACGGCGCTGAAGCCCTTGTAGCTGCGGCGGTCGATGAGCATGTCCAGCGTGGCGCCCTCCGGGCCCAGCAGCGGCATCCTCTTGGTGATGAATGCCTGGTGGCGCACCGGATAAAGGCCCGTCTTGATGCCGAGCATGGAGGCGAATTTCTCCGCGCCGGCACCCATTGCGTTCACGAAGACCGCCGTCTTGTAGCGCCTGTACTTGCCGCCGGGGAGCTTCACCGTCAGGATATACTCCCTGCCGTCACGTACCGCATCCACCAGTTCGGTGTCTTCAAGCACCTCTCCGCCGCGGGAGATACCTATGCGGCGAACGGTGTCTATGGTCTTTCCGGGGCTTGCCTGCCAGCACTCGTTGGAGATGAGGGCATGGCTGTAGATATCGAGATTGGGATTGATGTACGGTGATACTTCGCGCGCAAAATCCTTTCTGTCAACCATATACGCATCGGACCAGGCGCGGGAGGCGTCGAGGCTGCGGTACGTTTCGTCGTCATGGACGAAGTTAACGTAGCGGATCATCCGCAGGTCGATGTCGCGGAGTTTCTGTACCTCGCGGAAGATCTCCAGGTTGCCGCGGGCGATCTCTGCAAGGGCGGGGACCGAGAAGGCGGGGCGTCCGCCGGCAATGCAGCGCCAGGAGCTGCCGTGCTCGTTGTTTACCAGCACGGGCTTGAGGCCTTCCTCCGCCAGGTAGCGGAACAGTGCCGTCCCGGCCATTCCGCCGCCGGCCACGAAGGCGCCCACCTCTACGGGTTCGGAATTCACCGAAGGCAGTATGACTTCACGTTTGAGGGGATCTATCAGGCCGCCGATCTCAACCAGGTTCGCCATGGGGCCGCGGGGCGTGAAGTCGCCCGTGATCTCTATTCCATAGGCCTTGAGAGCCTGTTTTGCCCTGGGCAGGCAGCGGGAGCCGCGGCAGGGGCCCATTCCCATGCGGGAGATGTGCTTGAGCTCCTGCGCCGTGATGCTGGTGCGGCCCTTGAGCAGCTCCAGAAGGTTCTTCAGGGTCACGTCCTCACAGTGGCAGATGAAAGTGTTGGCATCGTCATCGGCGGCGGGTGTCAGCTGCAAAGGTTCGGGATAACGGTCTTTTGGAATGAAGCCGTGGGCTGCGGTGATATCGGCCTGCAGGGAAGTAGCCTTTATCACGGCCATATTGGTCTTGTTGGGCTTGTGGAGGATGCGCTCTATGACGCCCTCGCCCAGCTTGGCGCCGTTGTCGTCCACCAGGAAGACCTCCTTGCATGAAGGATCCTCGAATTCGAACGGGAAGAATAGCTGGTCCCTGGCGGGGTTGTAGCCAAAGATTGCAAGTCCGGGGCACTGGCTCACGCATTCCATGCAGCCGATGCACTTGTCGTAGTCGATAACCGGAGTTGCGGAGGTGGAACTCTTGCTTATCGCTCCCTGCTTGCAGGCGAAGGAGCATGGGTTGCAGGCGAAGCCGTAGAGGCAGTCGGCAATCACAAAAGGTTTGGTGCGGCCGGCCGAAGGCTTCAGCGGCTCTTCCAGGATGCGGACAGGCTTCTGCTGGGAGTCGATGTATTCGCGGCTGATTTCCAGGTATTTGGCGTAGTCGGTGCGGATACCCAGGTCCTGCATCACCTCGTAGGCGCACTGGCGGCCGCGGAGCACTGCCGATGTTCCCTCTCCTATGCGGACGGCGTCGCCGACACCATGGCAGGCACGGCCGAAGACCTCGGCACCCTTGGTGAGGAGGTTCTTGTCCGGGAGGAGGCCGGTGCAGATGTTGATGCAGTCGATGCCGTCGAGGCGCACCTCGGTGCCGGGTATCGGCTTGAAATTCTGGCATTTGGCGATGATGGCGCCGGTTATTCCGGAACGGTCCTCGTTGGGGATTGCCTCCACCAGGGTGTAGCCGGTAAGGATGGGGATTCCAAGCCTCCGGACGCGGTTGGCCTGCACAGGGAATCCGCCCTCGTGGGGCATCGCCTCGATGATGGCTTTCACATTCGCCCCCGCCTGCATGGCCTGGTACGATGTGAGGTAGCCGATGTTTCCGGCGCCTACCGTAAGGATGTTCTTTCCCAGAAGGGTGAATTCCGTATTCATCATGCGCTGGACCACGGCGGCGGTGTACACGCCCGGAAGGTCGTCGTTCTTGAAAGCGGGCATGAAGGGCAGGGCACCGGCTGCGACTACCAGCACGTCGGCATCCACGAAGAAGATCTCTCCGGTGACTATATTCTTGAGCGCCAGGCGTTTACCTTCCAGGATATCCCATACCACGGAGTTGAGGAGGATGCCCTCGGTGCTGTCTCCGGCGAGGGTTTTGGCAATGTCGAATCCGCGCATTCCGCCGTACTTGCGGTCCTTCTCGAAGAAGAAGAACTGGTGTGTCTGCATGCGGAACTGGCCGCCCACGGAGGGGTTGGCGTCGATTACCAGATTGTCCACCCCGGCCTTGCGCAGTTCCTCGCGCACAGCCAGCCCGGACGGACCGGCACCAACTATCGCAACAGTGGTCTTGTATATCTTGCGGCTCTCTGCCGGGGCTGATGTCTCCTCCGGCGGAAGGGTGGCTTCCTGGATGCGGCAGACCTCCTTGACGTCGTCGACCTTTGTGATGCAGATGCGGTGGACGTGGCCGTCTACGAGCATTTCGCAGGCGCCGCACTTGCCTATGCCGCACTCCATGGAGCGGCTGCGGCCTTTAAGACTGTGATGATGGACGGGAAGGCCGGCCTGATGCAGGGCTGCGGCAATCGTCTGTCCCTTCTGCCCGGTTACGGGCGTTCCCTCAAAGAGAAAAGTATGCAGGTCCTGTGCAGGAACCTCCAATACGGGGTGGCTGGAGATTTTGTACATTATATGTGGTTATAAGTACCACAAATATACAAAATTCCCAAGATTAGTTTTGTGCTGGCTCCTGAAGTGTGGAATACTTAAGCCAGTCCTGGAGGGCAGGGTTTGCCGATTGCGCGCCTGTAGGCGAAATACAGTTCTTCCGTGGCCAGGGCCATTTTTGTGACCGCAAATTCCTGATCCGTCTCCGGATAAGTGTACCAGGTGTCCATTAGGGTGTTGAGGTCCACGCAGTCTCCGTACTTGCCGAGATACTCGTATTCTATATGCACGGAATACAGCGACGGCACCGGCAGTTCCATGTCAAAGGAATCTCCGTCGACATCTGTGCCGTGGACGTGGAAGCCGTTCATATCGTGCTGCATGGTGCCGTTTCCCAGGCGGATGAACTTCTTCGCGTTGGGGAGGCTGTCCACGTGCACCCTGAGGACACCGCTGTCGTAGGTACCGGCCTCCACTTCTGCACGCACGTTCGCGCGCTCCCACTCATACCAGTCCGGTATATGGGAGAACTCCGTTTCACCCTCCAGGGCTTCAAGTTCCCCGAGCTCCGTCATACGCCATTTCTTGCCACATTCCCCGCAGAAGAGGATATCGTCTTTGGAGTCCATGTGGAATTCTTTCCCGCAGTGAGGGCACTGATAGAGCACTTTATGAAGGCCTTCAGCACGCTTGGAATACTTGGTGAGCGTGCCGGTGGCTTTCTGCCAGGCGAAGTCGTCGTATTGGAAGGCGTCGACTATGCGGTTGTTGATTTCGTCCACGGAAAGCTCCTTTACCTGTTCCGTAGTGAGAAGAAGGGAATAGTCCGCCTCAGTGTGGATTTTGCGGTTGTGCAGGTTCCAGAAGGGGGAGTTGACGTGATGGCCGTGGGTAATGAGCGTCACCACCGGCACCTTGAGAAATTTGCAGAGCTTTCCAAGGGCCGCGGGCAGCACCGCCGTGGTGCCGCAGAGGGAGTACCTGGCCTCCGGATAAACCACGGCGACATCCCGGTTGTTTATCACTTTCGCCAGCTGGCGTATGAGAACGGTGTCGTTGGTGAATTTTCTCTTGCAGATGCATCCCACCGCCCTCAGGAGCCATTCCCGGCCGATGAATCCGTCGATGGCCACCACGTAATTCGCCTTGTACGGATAGATCACCTGGGTGGCGACCTTGAAGTCCATGAAGGCGTTGTGGTTGCAAAGAAGAAGATACGGGGGCTCCAGGGGAACGTCCACGCCGTGGAAATGGATGGCGGGCCTGTGCGTAATCATGCTGGGCCAGCTGAGGAGTTTGGTAATAGGTTTCAGGTACCACTTGGTCCGGACGGGGTCCCGGGCCATGTCAAATCGTTCGAAAGGTGTTTTCATCAGTTGTCTATGGGGCCGCCCTCCGGCACTTGGTCGTACCAGGGCTTGAAATAGTTATAAATCAGGTAGAAAGCATCATAGGCTTCTTCTTTCACATTCTGCCCGTACCAGAAAGCGTTCACTTTGTCGCCGCTGGCGTATTCCTGGTAGATACGGTAAGAGTGACCGCCGCAAATGGCCTCGTCCAGATGGTAGCCGTTCAGTTTGTAGACCTTGCCCTCGGCCAGGATTTCCTGCAGTTTGGTTACCACGGCTTCGTCCACTTCGAACTCGGCCCTGGTGCATTCCGCGAAGCGGCAGTCTTCGTTCTTCACCACTACGATCTTTGGGGTGGCGCCTTCGTCAGCGATCAGTTCGCAGTAGTCCTTGCCCAGGCCGGCGGCGCCGTTTTTGGCCCAGCTGCAGTAGATGAGGCGGCCCTGGGGAGGCTGCTGAGCGGCCCCCATGCAGCCGGAGAGGAGCGCTGTCATCGAAAGGAGGATTTTGGATAATCTGTTCATCTTACTTGAAAAGTTGCTGGGTGAAACAGGTGAGGTAGATGCGCCAGTTGCGCCAGGTATGGCCGCCTTCCGATTCGTAGAAGGTGATGGGATGGCCCTTGGCATTGCAGTAATCCACCAGTTTGCGGGTGTTCACCATCACGCCGTCGGCCTTGCCGCAGCCTATCCAGTAGAGCCTGGGCCTGGCGGCGAAGACCTTGTCGATTGAGGCCTCGTTGCCCTCGGTAAGGCCTACGCCGGAGAAGAGGCCCACGTAGCCGAATTTGCCTGGATAGCGGAGGGACAGCATGAAGGACTGGCGTCCGCCCATGGACAGACCGGCCACGGCGGTATTGGCATAGCCCTTGGCAACCCGGTAATTCTTCTCGATGAAGTTCATGATGTCGGGGAAGCTGTTCTCGATTTCCTCGGTGCTCTGGGAGCGGCTGTTGGTGAAGGTGGGCTGGAACATGTTCACGGCTGCGCCGGGGGCCGCCTGGTTGAACCAGACGCCGTTGGGCATCACCACGATCATGGGTTTGGCCTTGCCTTCGGCGATCAGGTTGTCCAGGATCTGCGCGGTGCGGCCCAAGTCCGTCCAGGCATCTTCATCACCGCCGGAGCCGTGCAGGAGGTACAGCACGGGATAACGGGCCGATGAACCTTCGTATCCGGGAGGCGTATAGATGGAGAGCCGGCGCTGCTTCGATTCCAGGGCCGGACTTTCGTACCAGACGTGCGAGACACTGCCGTGTGGGACGTCGTGCACTTCGTAGTACCAGCCTTTGTCGCCAGGTTCGGCGCTGAGGGTGAAAACGTTGGTCCAGGTGGCTACATCCCTGATCTGGTAGATGTTGGAAGGATCCATCACCTTGACGCCGTCCACCAGGAAGGTGTACATGTACAGTTCGCCGGCAAGAGGTTCCGTGGTATATTCCCAGATGCCTCCGGGGCCTTCTTTCAGGTCCACCACGCCGGGAGCGTCATAGACGAGTTTCTGTCCGCCTGTTTCAATCTCCACGGGGCGTGTGGGCAGGAAATCGCCCGTCAGGCGCACGGTTACGGCCTTGGGGCCGTGATAGCGGAATGTAACGGTATGGTCCGGATGGATTTCCGGCGATACGATGCCGGAGCCCGGGCCAAGGGCCTGTTGGCCCCACGCCGCGATGGCGAAGCCCAGCATGGCGATTATCGAGAAAACTCTTTTCATACTCCCGGGGTTTTTCTTTAAGGAAAACCGTGCTTATTTGAACAGCAGCGGAACGAACTCGCTGAGGTAGATGCGCCAGTTCTTCCAGATATGGCCGCCGTCGGTCTCCATGTAGGTGTACTTGAACCCGTTGTCGTCGAGTTTCTTCATGAATTCCTTGTTGGCCTGGTAGAGGAAGTCGGTAACGCCGCAGCCGATCCACAGCAGGGACGGCTTGCCCGCGTAGTACTTGGCGAGCTTGGCGTCGAAATCCTGATAGATGGGGCTGACGGACGGATCGCTCACACCGATGGCGGCGGAGAACATGCCTGACCAGCCGAACATCTCGGGATAGTTCAGCGACAGGTACAGCGTGTGGAAACCACCCATCGAGAGGCCGCAGACTGCGCGGCTCTGCTTCTTGGTGATGGTACGGTAACGGCTGTCGATGAACTTCACGATCTCCGGGAACGCAGTCTCGAAAGTGCCCTCCATGGTCTGGGGGAGCTGCATGGTAGGACGGGTGTAGCCGGTGGAATTCTCAAGCGGAGCCGCCTCCTGGGAGATGTTGCCGTTGGTGAACACCACGATCATGGGCTTGGCCTCGCCGCGTGCGATGAGGTTGTCCAGGATCTGAGTGGCGCGTCCCTGGGTCACCCATGCATCTTCGTCACCGCCGATGCCGTGGAGCACGTAGAGCACGGGATACTTGGCCTTGGAGGTCTCGTAGCCTGCCGGAGTGTACACGGTGAGCCTGCGGTCGAAGCCTGCGGTGGCGGAAGGATACCATACCTTGGAAACGGTTCCGTGGGGGACGCGGTGGATGGCATAGAGGTCGCTGCGCTCGCCCGCCTCGGGAACCAGCAGCACGCTGGTGAGAGAGGCGATGTCGCGGTTCACGAATACGTTGTTGGCGTCGATTACGGTGAGGCCGTCAACGCGGAAAGTATAGGTGTACATGTCGGGAGCCACCTTGAAGTCGGTGGTGTACTCCCAGATGCCCATCTTGCCCTCCTTGAGCTCGCGTACGCCGGGGGCGTCGTAGCTCATCTTCTGGCCGTTCATCTCGAATTCGAGCTTCTGGGTGGGAAGGAAATCTCCGGTCACCTCGACCTTGACGGCCTTGGGGGCCTGGTAGCGGAAGGTCACGGTTCCATCGGCGTTAATCTCGGGAGAGACCACTCCGGGACCGCCCCAGAGAGCCTGCTGCGCAAATGCGGATGCTCCGAGAAGCAGCGCGGCGGTAATCAATAATAATCTTTTCATAAATAGTTCGGAATGACAGTTTATTTAAATGATTCTCCGGCTTTCTTGAGGGCCCTGGGAAGGCACTCCTGCCAGAAATTCCAGTAGTGGTATCCGTCCCTGGCGATATATTCGACCTTGATGCCCTGCCCGGCCATGTAGTCGGCCAGCTTTTTGGTGCTGGCATTGTCGACGGTCGTGTCCTGGTTGCCCACCTCGAAAGTGAAACCCGGGAAGACCGACTTGTCGGCCTTTGCGTCCACGTATCCACTCATGTCGCCGGACACTGTCGGGCTCATGGCGTATGCATAGGTGAACTTTTCGGGATACTTGAGTGCGTGCAGGGTTGTGCCGTATCCGCCCATGGACAGGCCGGCGATGGCCCTTTTGCCGTTGCCGTTGAAAAGCCTCTCCACTTCGGGCATGAGCTCATTGTGCATGTAGGTCTCGTATAGTCCGGAGTAGAACATGGACAGGCCGTTAGGCATTATGATGACCATGGGGACTCCGCCGCCCTTGACATACTCCTTGGCTATGTTGCGGGCGTTGCCCTTCTCGACCCAGCAGCGATCCAGATGGGCCTGGTCACCGGATTCATAGCCGTGGAGCAGGTATAGGAAAGGATAGGTCTTGGTTTCGTCGTATCCGTTGGGTAGCCAGACCGAATACGTCATCTTGCGGTTCAGTATCTTGCTTGTAATGGTCATGTCCTGATATAGCTTATCTTCGGCCCTCAAGAGTTCCAAAAGGTCGTCCTTCCCTTTGTTGGGATCGGTGTCGTCGGGATCGGTACCGCTGCCGAGGCAGGCGATGATGGCAAAAACCCCCAGCGCCGCAGCGGCCAACAGTATCAGAAACCGTCTCATATATGTTTCAGCTCTGTAATTCCAGTATTACCAGATGATCCCCGGCCTGGAGGATGGTGTCGTCGTCGGGGATGATGCTCTTATCGTCCCGCTTCACAAGCAGTATCTTGCTTCTGCCGGGGTAGTCCTTGATGGGATGCCCCACCCGGCGGCTGTCGGTCTTGACTATCTTTTCCTTTATCATCGCGCCGGTTTCGTCGAAAGGCCTCGTCAGGGTTATGACCGTGTCTCCCTGGTTCAGGACAAGGTCTGAACGGGGTATGAGGGTTTCATTTCCCCTTATTACCATAGCAATGGAAATGCCTTCCGGCAGTCCGGCTTCACTCACCGTGCGGCCCATCCACTTGCTGTTTTCCGTTATCTCAAACTTTCCGAACTGCAGTTGGTCTTCCTCTGCGAATTCATTGAACGACAGCATATTGGACGATGTCTTGTCGATGAGATTCAATTTTTTGGCGCAAAGCGGGAGGAAGGTTACCTGGATGGCCATCGACAACACCACTATGCAGAAAACGATATTGATTATGTCTTTCTCCGGTGCAAGGCTGTTCAGTACAACTACGGCAAAAACGATTGCGGCCGCTCCGCGGGGGCCGGCAAATGAAAGGAGGGCCCGGTGCGCAAGGCCATATTTCCGCATTGGGAGCAGGAGCAGATTGACCGCGGCAGGGCGGGAGATGAGGAAAAGGAAGGCGAAAATCGCCAGCGCGGGAAGTATCGAATGCACAAGCGAAGCCGGACGGGCCAGCGCTCCGAGGATGAAGAACAGGACCATTTCCATAAGGCTGGTCATGCCCTCGAAGAAGTGTACGATTGCCTTCTTTCCTGAAAAAGATTCTTTTCCGAGAAGCAGCCCCACGACATAGACGCTCAGGAACCCGTTACCGCCTACGGCTTCGGGAATTGCGTATGCCAGGATGGCAATTGCAAAAAAGAGCATCGATATGAACCCTTCGCTGAACGACATATGCCTGAGGGCATAGGCGGCGCCCTTAGCTATCAGGATGCCGAGCCCCAGTCCCAGGCTAATCTCGAGGAACACGTGAAGTACTGCGGATCCGGGAGCTGCAGTGCCGCTGATCACGGAAATCACAGTGAGCGTGAGCATATGGGAGATGGGGTCGTTACTTCCGCTCTCGACCTCGATGAGCGAAGTAAGATTGTCCTTGAGGTTCAGCCTCTTGGCCTTGAGTATGTTGAAGACGGAGGCTGCATCGGTAGATGACAGGATGGCTCCCATGATGCAGCTTTCCCCCCAGGCCCATTTTATCACGTAGTGGCAGAAGAGGGCGGTGAGCCCGGCGGTTATTACCACGCCCAGGGTGGATAGCAGGCTGGCTTCCGCCAGCACCTTCTTCGCCGACCGCCATCTGGTGTCGAATCCGCCGTAAAACATGATGAAAATAAGGGCCACTTCGCAGGAGCGTTGTGCAAAGGAGTATCCTATGTATCCCAAAGATATGATTCCATAGTTGCCGAACAGGAGCCCGAGGGTAAGAAGTGCCAGCAGATAGGGTGCGCCAAGGGATAGCGAAAACTTCTGGAGCATCATACTCACCAGTATGATGATTGCAATCTGAAGAAGCAGTACGGTATTCATCCGTTAAAGAGTGATATACAAAAATAGTATAGATTTTGCCATCTGCCAAAAAAACACTACTTTTATCGCAAACAATTCTTATATCACTATGAAAAGATTATTCCTCGCGCTGGCCGGATGCCTGATTGCAATGGCCGCATCCGCCCAAACCCTCAAGGAAGGTACCGTCTTCGTCAATCCTTCACTGACCAATCTCGGTTTCAACAGCTTTAGCGTAAAAGTGAGTGGCGAAACGACCTCCGCTTCCCGCATCGGTCTCCAGGCGAGAGGCGGGTATGCCCTCATGGACGACCTTGCCATCATGGCCGGTCTCGGTTATCAGAGCGCTTCCGCGGAAGGTTCCGCCGTTAGCTTTTTCAACATCGCCGCAGGTGCCCGCAAGTACTTCATGCCGGGCCTCTATGGAGGTGCCAATCTCGTATACGGTACGCTCAACTCGAAAAATAAGAGCACTTCCTACTACGACGATGACGACTACTATGGCGGCTCCAGCAGCTCGACCAATGGGAACACCCTCGGCATCGAAGTGAACGCCGGCTACAGCTATTTCCTGTCGAAGCATTTCGCCGTAGAGCCCAGCGTTTCCTATATGTACGGCCTGAGCACGAAGGTGTCCGGCCAGAAGATCGGTCTCTCCGTCTTCTCCGTCAACATCGGTTTCATTTACAAGCTCGATAACGTTATCTCGTTCAAGAAGTAACCAGCCGGCCTGCGTGAAACGGGCATTCCTTTTCCTGGCGGCCCTGTTCTTCCCCTTCGCTCTGTTTTCTCAGATCAGGGAGGAGTACAGGCCGCTGGCGCATATGCTTGCGACGCTGCCGGAAAGGGAGCCGACAAACGGGAATCTGGTAGAACTGCTGCACCCGGGGTCGGAACTGCTCCTGCGTTTGCAGGATGATATATTGGCCGCCGGGGAATCAATCCATGCGGAGTTCTTCATCTTTGCCGACGACATTGTGGGCAATACCATCCGCACTGCCTTGAATTTCAAGGCCCTGGATAGTCTGGATGTGCTGTATATGGGCGATACAATCGGCTCCAATGCGGCCTTTTTCAATCGGATGAAGAAATTCGGTGTTCAGGTGAAGCGTCGCCCGCTCATCCCCCTCAGGCCCCGGAATCACCAGAAACTTCTCCTGTTGGACCACAGCGTGGGTTATACCGGTGGGATGAACATGTCCTGCAGTGAGTTCTACGACTGGGTAGACTTCATCGTGCGCCTCCGCGGCCCGGTCGTGGCCCAATTGGAGCGGCTCTATGCCAGGACGTGGGAAAGCCACGGGGGGAAAGCGGAATACGACTTTCCGGTACCGGAGCCTTATGACGGCGGCGTAACCATTCAGTCCGTGGGCGATGATCCGAAGAAGAAAGAGCGCCTGAACCTGAAGGCCTATCTGTGGGTGCTCGAAAATGCCCGGGAGTATTTCTGGGCAAAGACGCCTTACCTGAAGCCGCCCCGGGAGTTTATCGACGCCCTTGTCGATGCCGCCGGCAGGGGTGTGGATATCCGGTTGATGACCCCTTGGGACAAGGATGATATCTCCTGTCTGGAAGAGCCGTTCGAAAGGGCGCTGTACGAAGAGCTGGTAGATGCGGGCGTCCACATCTACATCCGCCCCGACCGGTACGACCACAGCAAGGTATTCGTTACGGACGACTATCTCTGTGCAACGGGCTCAGTCAATCTGGATTGCCTGTCCTTCTGTTCCAATTTCGAGAACAACCTCTACTTTTACGACGAAGGCGTCGCCCGGCAGATGAAATCGCTCATAGAAGACGACTTTGCCAATTGCTACGAACTCACGCCGGAGCACATAGCGGCCTTTCCCTGCTGGCTGAAAACCTTCAAAAACACCTTGCGTACGCTCGGGAAACTGTTCTGATATGAAAAGCATCCGAATCTGCCTTCTGTTGTGCGCCCTGCCCTTACTGTTTTCCTGCGGCAAGGCGTCGGAGGGCGAGGTGCAGGGTGATTACAGGGATGACGCCGCCTGGCAGAACGACCAGTGGCGCCAGTGTCTGGAAGAATGCCAGGCCTATCTCGACCCCAACGTCCGGAAAGACGAAATGCGCACGCTGGACGCGGCGTACATTGCCATTCTCTCGTCCGACAATGCGGATGTGGTGCCCTTTACCACTGACGGCGTTCCCTGCGAGGCGCATATCCGGCGCGGAGAAAACGAGGCGGAAATCCGAGTCTTCAGGGCTGGTGAGCTCGTTGGCGTATTTACCAAAGACGGGGATGCGTATTCCGGAGAGTCGACGGGGATACGGTTCTACGCCGATCCGCTCGTCGCCGGCAGCGATGAAGTCGATGCCGACATTGTAATATCCGTAAACGGGGTGACGCTGGCAAAGCTGAAAGCCAATGGGCCCCGGGAATGCATAGAGGGGACACTGGAGCTGCGGCAGGGGATCAGCCTGCGGGGCAGCGTCGCGTTCAGCAGCCTTTGGGAAACGCTCCGGGAACTGACGGATGCGCTGACTGAGGACAAGGCCGTGCCCCTGGTGGAAAAAGCGGCATCGGACATCCACGTCAAGGTCTTCTACAGAGGAGACGTTTCCACGCCGCGCGGACACCTCACGATGGAACCGCTCCACATCCTGAACCGCTACGACGACTACTGGACCTGGACGCCCGTCATAAGGGCCAATAACGGAACCCGGGTCCAGCTGGAGGCTGACTATCTGTCCCTCGGAGTCACGATGTCCTTTTACCAGGACTGGAAAAACCTGATGCCCCATATCATCAAATGAGGGTGCTGTTGCTCATATCGCTCCTTCTGGCGCAGCAGCCGGATACCACGCTCGTTCAGGAAAAGCTGGACAGCACGGTTTTCATGTCCGAAAGACGCAGTTCCATGCTGGAAATCGGCCTGGATAAACCGACGCATGTCAACACGGAACTGCTCAGGAGAGTACCCTCCATCACAGGTACGCCGGACCCCATCCGCTTCGTGAAACTCCTTCCCGGCGTACAGACCGGGATGGAACTGGATGCCGGCCTGCATATCTTAGGAACGGAGAATTCCCATTCCCTGGTATCCGTAGACGGGGTTCCGGTTTACGGCGCCACGCACATCCTGGGCCTGTATTCCACTTTCATATCCAGCCATTTCAAGGGGATGAACTTTTCCCCGTTCGTCTCCGGGGCCAACCGGATAGGCGGCTCCGTGGACATGCAGCTCCCGGACCATGTCCCGCAACGCCTGCGTGGCCAGCTGTCGGCCAGCCTTTTCGGGGCCGAGGGCACTCTGGACATCCCCACCGGAGAGCGCAGTGCGCTCTATCTGTCGGCCCGGCGCTCTTACATCAACCTCCTTTACGGCTCATTCCTGCGGATGGACATATTCTCCTTTAAATACGGCTTCACCGACGGCAACGTAACCTGGTACTGGCAGCCGTCAGCGAAGGACCGCGTATGGGCCGATTTCACGATGGGTGGCGACGATATCGACTTCAACAGTGACCGGGCCGGCTACAGGATCAATTTAGACTGGATGAACATGAAGGGGTCCGTGCATCACCGCCACCTGTGGGACTGGGGAGAGCTGCAACAGCGGCTGTACTATACCGGGCTCAACCTGAAGTTGGATCTCACGCACGACATCATTGACATCCTGCTGCCTTCCCGGATGGGCACGGCCGGCTATTCGGCATCGCTCACGGCAGGCCGGTGGCTGGGGGAACTGCGTGTAGAGGGGCATCATTCCCAGCCTCAGCAAACCAGGGTGCGCAACAAAGACATCGCCCAGGAGTCGCCCGACGAAAGCCAGACCGCGCTGGAGGCGTCGGCAAGGGTGCAGTATACCTGGCCCATTACGCCCGACCTGGAACTGGCGGCATCGCTCAAGGGAATCTGGTGGCACTCGGCCGACGGGGCGAACTATCCGGTGCTGCTGCCCCAGCTCCGCCTTCTATGGAATACCGGGCATGCCGGAAAACTGGAGTTCCTGGCCGGACTCGAAAGGCAGAACCTGTTCCAGACGGGGGTCACTTCAATTGGCCTCCCCATCGAATTCTGGTATCTGGCCGGGAAAGACATCGCCCCGCAGGGTTCCTATCACGCGTCCGTTTCCTGGGGGAGGAATTTCCTTTATGACCGGTATGCCGTGTCGGCATCGGCTTTCTACAGGCATCTCACCAACCAGATCGATTATACGGGCACCCTCATGGATTATCTCGACGCCGATTATTCCACGCAAAAATATATCATTACGGGCTTTGGCCGCAATTACGGCGTTTGCTTCTCCCTTCATAAACAGGCCGGAGACTTTACCGGGTGGGTGAACTACACGCTGGCCAGGTCTCTCCGCACCTTCGACGGAGTGACATATCCTTCCAACCATGAGCGCATCCACGAGCTGGATGCCGTCGCCAATTATACGCATGGACGATGGGACTTCGGCGGGGTGCTGGTGCTGGCTTCCGGAACGCCCTACACCGCAGCCGAATCGTTTTACATGTACGGTGGCAACCTCGTTCCCGAGATGTCTCCGAAGAATTCAGTCCGGATGAGACCTTATGTGAGGCTGGACCTGTCCGTATCGCATTATTTCAAGAGGATGGCCGATGGCCGCGGCCACGGACTCACGTTCGCCCTTTACAATGCCATAGGCTATAAAAATGACGTGTTCCTTCAGCTTACCATGAGCGAAGACGTGCGCAGTTTCTCCTACTCCCCGATGGCCCTGCATATCCGTTGGATGCCGTCCATTTCCTATTTCTACAAGTTCTGAACATGAAGAGGCTGATTCCCATATTGATGCTCATTGCCGTGGCCTGCACCACGGAGCATCTGCCGCGCGACCCGGACCGGGTTGTCGTGGAGGGATGGATAGACTCCGGCGGTGCGCCCGTGGTGATGGTTTCTTCGCCCGTCGAGGCTAGCTCTGGCAGCCAGAAGATTGATGAACTTGCGCAGTATCTCTACTACAAGGCCTATGTAACCGTCAAGGACGAGACGACTGGAGAGGAAGTGACCCTGACCGCCCGCAAGGACAGCCGGTATCTCCCGCCTCTTATCTATACGACCGACGAAATGACCGGCACCCCCGGTCACGTATATACGCTCAAGGTAATGTACGCAAACCGCATTGCCAGAGCCTCCACAAGGATTCCCGAGCCGGTTCCGCTGGAAAAAGTGACCGTCACCCCGTCAGAGCAGGCGGACTCGCTGTACGTCATCACCGCCTACTTCGACGATCCTTCCGGTTACCACCGCTTTTTCACGATGGTGGAAGGCCACGATACGATGTATCTACCGTCAGTGCTGAGCGGCCAGTCCGGGCCTAACCGGGCCGGTGCCGTTTCAGTTATCCGCGGCAACGCCATTACCAATACCGAGTGGATACCGCTGTACCGGCCGGGGGAGACCGTCCATATTAAATTCTGCTCTGTAGAAGAGATTATCTGGCAGTATTGGGACAGCTTTGACGCCCTCTCCACCATGGGGACATACGGTTTCTTCCCCATCAGCGCCAATCCTCCCAGCAATATGACCGGCGCCTACGGCTACTGGGCAGGTTACGGCGCAACGTACGCAAGCGTCACCGTACAGTAGGTTAGTGTCTGGATTCTGGAAAAAGCCTTATCTTTGTAAAGATTCTTTACAGTGACAGATTTGACAATGGCATCGAAAGTTGGAAAAATACTGGTGGTGGATGACAATCTGGGGATTCGCCGGGCGCTGGAGATCCTGTTGCCGATGCATTTTGCGGAGGTGAAGACTATTCCGTCGCCGGCCACTCTGGTGAATTCTCTGGAGCAGTTCCGCCCTGACGTGGTGCTGCTGGACATGAATTTTAACACCAGCATCAATACCGGGAACGAAGGCCTCTATTGGGCCGGGGAAATCAAGAAGATGGTGCCGGAGGTGGAAGTGGTGCTGTTCACAGCTTATGCCGATATTGCCCTGGCGGTGGAAGGGATGAAGCGCGGGGCGTTTGATTTCATCGTGAAACCGTGGGATAATGAGAAGCTGATTGAGGTGCTCACTGCAGCCCGGGACAAGGCCAGGAAGGCGATGAAACGGGATGCCCGGTCGGACTCGGGCACGACGGCTGAGAGCCCGATGTTCTGGGGCTCGTCTTCTGCCATGAAGGCTATCCGCAAAACCATGGATAAGATTGCGCCTACGGATGCCACCGTGCTGATTACCGGCGAGAATGGTACCGGCAAGGATGTGCTGGCGCGGGAGATTCACACACACAGCCTCCGGAGCGGCAAGCCGATGGTGGCCGTTGATGCGGGTGCCATTACGGAAACCCTCTTTGAAAGTGAACTCTTCGGCCATGTCAAGGGTGCCTTCACGGATGCGCATGCGGACCATGTTGGCAAGTTTGAGCAGGCCGATGGCGGGACGCTGTTCCTGGATGAAATCGGCAATATTCCGCTGCATCTGCAGGCGAAGTTGCTGCGGGCCATACAGAGCCGGAGCATCGTTCGAGTTGGCGGCAGTGAAGCCAAACCCATCAACATTCGGCTGATTTGCGCTACCAATATGGACTTGGAGCAGCTTGTACGGGAAGGCCGGTTCCGGGAGGATCTTTACTACCGCATCAATACCGTGCATATCGCTCTGCCTGCGCTCAGGGAGCGGAAGGAGGACATCGTACCTCTGGCGCAGATGTTCCTGGAGCGGTTTGCCGAGAAATATCATCGGCCTTTGACAGGGATTGCTCCGGAGGCGGCAGCGATGCTGACGGAAGGCCGTTGGAGCGGGAATATTCGCGAGCTGCAGAACTGCATCGAGAAGGCCGTTATTCTTTCTGATGGCAGCGAACTGACGGTGAAAGACATTCAGCTGGAGCAGGCCGCCAAGCCTGTTGGCACTACCATCAAGGCGGTGAGTGAGGCCGAGGAGGAGCGGATGATTCGCCAGGCGATGGACCGCACGGATGGCAATATCTCTGCTGCAGCAAAGATGCTGGGCGTGAGCCGGCCGACGCTATACGCAAAGCTTAAGAAGTACGGGCTATGACCTTCACTGTGTGGCATATCGTTGGGGCTTGCGGCATCGTCGCAATCATTGCGGCGGTGATTGCTACGATTCGGACGCGCCGGAAGGACATCAGGAAGGTAGCCTATATGATGGATGCGCTGGAGGATGGTGAACTGAACTTCCGGTTCCAGGAGAAAAACAAGTTCAACCGAACACTCAACCGTATCCGTACCATTTTCGAGAAGCAGCGTCAGGCGCACGAGCAAGACTCCTGGACCAAACTCATTCGCGTGCTCACGCACGAGATTATGAATACGGTGTCGCCGATTGCCTCTTTGAGTGATGCAATGGCCAAGTCCTACGACGAGAATGGCCACAGCGAATTGGACATCAAGGCGGGGCTGGAGACCATCTCCGACTCATCCAAGAACCTGATTGATTTCGTTCAGACTTACCGCCAGCTCTCCGGTGTGGCGAAGCCGATTCGCAAGGCGTTGGATCTACAGGAATTGATGGATAGCATCATTGGCTTGAACAGTGAGTTTGCCGCCAGTTGTGGCGCGTCCTGCGTCTATCGGCCGGAGGAGGATGATCTGATGATTTATGCCGATGAGGGGCAGATTTCGCAGATTTTTATCAACCTCATCAAGAACGCTCTGCAGGCTGGCGCGAAGCATATCGACATTACTGCCAAGATGAGCAAGGACGATGAGGTCGTCATCAAGGTGGCCAATGATGGAGAGCCGATTCCGGTCTCTGCCCAGGAGCAAATCTTCATTCCGTTCTACACTACAAAGAAGGAGGGCTCCGGCATCGGCCTCAGCATCTCTCGCCAGATTATGCGGAATCATAACGGTACCATCGAGTTGGTCCGGAGCGATGCCCGGCAGACCGTATTTGAGCTCCGGTTCAGGTAGTCTCCGTAGGAGAAAACTGTAAAGTGTAAAGCTCGGAAGTGTAAAGTGTATTGTAAACTTTACACTTTTTTTGTATTTGGTCAAAATCGTTTCTTATTTATTATCAATGCTTTGTCGCATTTGGCACAGTGGGTGATTGTATTTTTTTTCGGTTAAACAATAGAATCATGATAAACCTTTTCATTGAGTGTGTAGCTATGGCTCTGGCGTTCGCCGTGACGGTGCACGCCAGTGCCCAAACTACAAAGACTTTGAACGACTGTATGGAGTATGCCATTTCCAACTCCACAAAGATGCGAATTCAGCAGGCGGCCATCGGCGACGCGCAGATTGACCGGAGAGATGCCGCCCTGGCACTGTTTACCCCACAGATCAGTGCGCAGACTTACGCGTACTACAATTTCGGCCGCAGTATTGACCCGCAGACCAATACGTATTTCAACACCACGTCCTTCCACAACAATTACGGCGTGAGTGCTGGCTACGACCTGTTCGATGGCTTCAAGGCGGTGAACAATTACAAGATTTCCAAGACGGGAATGCTCATCGCCGATTCGCAGGAGAAGCAGGTGGAGGCCGACATTTGCCTGGCGGTGATGGAGGCGTACTACAACGTGGTGTACTACAAGCGCCTGCTCGACGTCTATGAGGAGCAGGTGGCCACCGCGGAACAGGCACTGACCAAGGCCCGCCGCCAGGAAGAGCTGGGCCAGAAAGGCCACGCCGACGTGATCCAGATGGAGGCCGACCTGGCAGACCGTCAGTATGACCTGACGAATACGTACAATATGTATCAGGACCAGAAGATGACGCTGGCCGACCTGATGTTCTGGCCGGTGGATGAGGAACTGAACATTGATACCTCGATGCCCGTTTGGCAGATTGAGCCGGTGGCAACGGAGTCTGTAGTGGACTTCGCCCTGGAACATAATCCGGGCATCCAGATTGCCAGCTGGCAGGAACTCAATGCCAAGCGCGAGCTGAGTACGGCCAAGTGGTCGCTACTCCCAACTCTTGGCCTGTATGCTGGCTGGAGCACCAGCTACTATACCTATCAAGGTTCCACCACCAATCCTTTCTGGAATCAGTTCAAGAATAACGGCGGTGAGTATGTGGAGCTTTCGTTGTCGATTCCTATCTGGAACCGCCTTAGCAAGCATTCTGCCATCTCCAGAAAGCAGCACGCCTTGGATAAGGCTACGGCCGAACTGGACCAGAAGCGGCGGGATGTGGAGAGCGAAGTCCGCCGGGCCATTCAGGACCGTGACGGAGCGGCCACTGCCTACCAGCAGGCCCAGCGCAAAGCGGAAGTCCAGGCCGAGGCCTACACGCTGAATCTGAAGAAACTGGAGCAGGGCCTCATCTCCCCGCTGGAGTTCCAGACTGCGAACAACAACTACCTCAAGGCCCAGGCCGACGAGATGAACAGCCTGTTCAAGTATCTCATCAAACAGGCAGTTGTCCGCTACTACAATGGTGTTGAATATGTAAATCAGTAAGAAACTATGGATAAGATCATCGAGAAGAAAACGGGTTGGCGCGTAGCGTTCACCAAAAAGGCTCTGCCCTGGTGGCTGGGAGCGCTGCTGCTGGTGTTTGTGATTTACCTGATAGCAAGGCCGAATAACAAGACTTTGCGCGTGGACAAGGACACTGTGACCATCTCCAGTGCCGTGAAGGGCGAGTTCAACGACTATATCCGCATCAGTGGGCGCGTGCAGCCGATGACGACCATCCAGCTGAGTCCGCAGGAGGGCGGCATCGTGGAGAAGATTCTCATCGAGGAGGGTTCCCCGGTGAAAGCCGGTGATGCGATTCTCATCCTGAATAACGACAACCTGGACCTGCAGATCTTAAACTCCGAGGCCGAGCTGGCCGAGAAGGAGAACATCCTCCGCAACACCCAGATCCAGATGGAACAGCAGAAACTGGACGAGCGCCAGAATGTACTGCAGCATGGGGACAACGTGGAGCGCCTGCGCCGTGCCTACGAGCAGCAGAAGGCCCTCTACGAGGACAAGCTCATCGCCAAGGAAGAGTATCTGAAGGCAGAAGAAGACTACAATTTGGCTCTGCAGAAGTACAATCTGATGACGGAACGCTCCAGGCAGGACAGTCTTTATAGAGGCACACAGATCGACCGTATGGAGGAATCTCTGGAGAACATGCAGCTGAACATGTCGATGATCCGCAGGCGCAAATCCAACCTTATTGTGAAAGCGCCCATCGACGGTGAACTGGGCCTGCTGGACGTGGTGCTGGGCCAGAGCATCGCATCCGGCACCAAGATCGGCCAGATAAACTCCGTTGGAACCTACAAAGTGGAAGCCCAGATAGACGAACACTACATCGACCGCGTCGTGGACGGCCTGGAGGCCACCTTCGAGCGTCAGGGCGAGACCTATTCCACCGTTATCCGCAAAGTGTATCCGGAGGTGCGTGACGGCAAGTTCAAGGCGGATTTCAAGTTCGACGGCGAGCAGCCCGACAACATCCGCAGCGGCCAGACCTACTACCTGAACCTCCAGCTGGGCCAGCCCGAAGAGGCTGTGATTATCCCGCGCGGCACCTTCTACCAGAAGACCGGCGGAAAATGGATATACGTTGTTAACAAAGAGGGCACCAAGGCCGTCAAAAGAGAGATACGCATCGGAAGGCAGAATCCGCAGTACTACGAGGTCCTGGAAGGCCTGGAGCCCGGCGAGAAGGTCATTACCTCCGGGTATGACACGTATGGAGATTCCGATGTGTTAGTGTTTTAGATTATGAAAAGTTTTTGGAACTTCCTTAAGAAGAACAAGTTATACGGGGGCATCAACCTTGTTGGGCTCACGGTGTCGATGGCGTTCGTGCTCCTGCTGGCGGTGTATATCCAGCGGCAGCTGTCCACTGATTCCTTCCAGCAGAATGCGGAC
>JAILQG010000058.1 GCA_024699055.1 Bacteroidales bacterium | reverse complement strand
GCCCATACCACGCCGCGGTTGTAGGCTGTGGCGGCCAGGCGCACCTGCTCATAAACAGGAAGCGTCTCCAGCCCGTCCTGAGTATGCTCCCCCTTTTTGTTGAATGAGCCGTAAGAGGCGTACAGCAGCCGCAGGAAGACGCCCACGTAAATCACCTGCCACTCCTCCTTCTGGAGGCGCGTAATGCGGATGCGGCGCGCCGTGGCGGTGTTGTCCGTGTCGAACCACAAATCGTACTGCCGGGCCAGGCCGCTGCGCATCCACGCCTTTTCCAGTTCCTCCACGAAGGACGGCTTCATCTGGAACTGGCCGATGGAATAGTCGGGGCCCTTGCCTGTCGTGACATAGGCGCCGTAATTGGCCGTCGTTTCCATCAGGTCCTGCAGGCGGGAATAACGCTCCATCTCCGGCCAGACCACCGATTCGGCGATGAGCGGGTCGACATCGAAGGAGCGCCAGACGGCATACCAGGGAGACTCTTCGCCTTCAGCCACACAAAGTGCAGCGCCCCCGGAAGAGGGCGCTGCCAAAAGCATGAAAGCCAGTATTAGAACTTGTAGGTGCAAAGGATGAGCTGATATTTGCCATCCTCGGTGGTGATGGCGTTGATCCACTGGATCTTGTCGGAATAGGCCTTCCATGCATGCGGCTGGAAGATTTCGTCGCCCTCGGGCAGGGCGATGTAACCGCCTTCACCATTGAAGGTTACAGTACGCTGACCGTCCCTGGAAGTCCAGGAGCCACCGGCCGCGGCGGCGCCTTTCTTCATCTCGCTCAGTTCCTTGATACGCTTGTCGGACAGCTTGGTCCAGTTGCCGGCGCTGAACTGATACACCTCACCTGCCGAGTTGGAAGCGAAGATGTACTTGCCTGCGGCGATGTCGTCGAAATGCGACGAGCCGAACACCGAGAACTCCGGGAACCAGGCAGCACCTTCGCCGCCCGGCATCTTGGCCAGGTTCAGTTCGCGGATTACCTCTTCGTTGTACATGGGCGGGTAGTTGGACGGGAACTCGCTGTAAGCCTCGGCCAGGATGTCGCCGGCCGATATCACGGCATTCAGGGGCATACGCCACAGGGCGCATTCGGGGAGAAGCTCATCTTCCACGGCCTGACGGTTAAGTTTGATGAGTTCCGACATGTTCTCCTTCATCGTGTTGAAGCGCTTCTGTACGTCGGCGGCCCACACCTTGGCCGCACGCTCGCGGTAGGTCTTGATAAGTTCCAGTGCCTGCAGGTAGAGAGGATTGTACACGGAGGGATCGTCGGTGGCGTAAATCTTCTCCTTGAGCTCCAGCAGCTTCTTGCGGTCGGCGGCCGAGAACTTGGCATCGACCTGCCCGTCCGGCACAGTCAGAAGTTTCTGAACTTCAGTGAAATAGGCCACCATCTTCTGCTCCATCTCCATGATGGGCTTGGCCTTGTCCATGGCGTTCATAATATTGCCGAGGCCGCCGCCCAAGGTGCCCAGGCCGCTGGCCTTCATGGTGGCGTCCATGGTCTCTTTCGACATGCGTTTCTCGAAGGCGTCGGCCTCTTTCTTGAAGGACGGGTCCTTGGCCGACTGCTCTTTCTGATAAGCCTTGATCTTCTTGTTCAGGGCCGTCATCTCGGGGCACTCGCCGTTCGGATTGGACGAATTCATCTGAGCGCGGGAAGCGCTCTTGAATTCAGCTGCGGTAACGCCGCAGTACTTCTTGATATCGGAGGCGTTACGGTCGTACACGGCATACAGGGCCGCCAGGCTCTTGTTTTCCATAGTGCTCACCATCTCATCCTGTGACTTGCCTTCGTATTCGGCGGCCTGTTTCTCCAGAGCCTCCACGTCCATATCTCCCAGCAGGGCTTTCTGCATCTTCTCCTCCAGGCGCTTCTTCTCGGCTTCGGGAAGGTTCTCGTCCTGAAGTTCCTCAATCTCGGCGGGAGTGAGGCCGAAGAGGTCGGAGAGCATCTTGTTGCTCTTCTCGCGCCACAGCAGGGTCTGCTCATCCTCGCAGGTGGTGTCTTCGTTCAGTTCCTCTGCCCGCAGGGTAACGGCCTTGATGGCCTTGTAATAGGCTATCTGATTGGCTTCCGTGGGATTTGCCAGCTCCGATGCCGACGGGACTGCCGGGAATTCGTTCATCAGCGGGATGGGGAATTTGGCCGATGACGGCGTGACGGGGCCGTCCCAGCCGAAGGTGCTGGCACGGCGGGGCGGCAGCGCCTGCTCACCGGTGACGGCGGAGGGAGCGTCGCCGTCAAGACCGGTCTTTCCGGCGACTCCGGGAATGACGTCCTGGATCTTCTCGCCGATGGTGCTGCTCATGACGCTGCCAACGGCTTCAGAAGCCTTTTCTTTCAGTTTGTTCAGGAGGCCCTGAGCCTGCGCCGGAGCGCACATCAGCGACAGGGCTGCGATGGCAATGAATAACCTTTTCATGGCTTATTTCTTTATGAACTCTACTCTGCGGTTCTTGGCGCGGCCTTCGTCGGTGCTGTTGTCGGCCACGGGCTCATGCGAGCCCTTGCCCACAGCGCGGAGGTTGAAACCGTCCACGCCCAGGCCCTCAAGGGCCTTCACCACCGCCTCGGCACGCTGCTGGCTGAGCGGGTCGTTGACCTTGTCGGAGCCCTGGTTGTCGGTATGTCCCTGGACCTCGAAGCGCGCGCTGGGATTCTTCTTCATGTAGTCGGCGACTTTCTGGATCTCCTCCATCGACTCGGGCTTCAGCGTGGCCTTGCCGGTCTCGAAGAGGATGTTGTTGGTCACAAACTTGCCGGTCTCGGCGATGGCCTTTTCGACGGCGGACATGTCCGTTACATCCTGCGCATAGAGATCCATGCCGCCCTTGGCATAACGGAAGTTGGTCATGTAGTTCTTATTGCCGTTGAATCCGCCCCAATCAGCCTGGTGGATTATCATACGGGCGGCGACAGAACAATTCGGAATGTTAATGACACGCTTGCCGTTGATGTAGATTTTGAGCGCACGCTGGTTGAACGACATGGCAAAGTGGTTCCAGTTGTCCTTTTTCATATCCCAGGTCTTACCACTCCCGGAGTCACGCCAGTCACCTGCAGCAGAGAAGTAGCGGCACGTTACCTCCAGTTTACTGTAACTCTCGTCGAGTCTGATCTCGTACACGTCATCGCCGTGACCGTCCTTGAATTCCAACTCATAGCAGTTACTCATTTCCGATTCCGGGTCGTTCATCCAGAAGTCGAATTCCAGCGTGAAGAAATCCGGGATATAACTCTTTTGATTCGTCATCAAAGGCTCGATCCTGGAACCGGGCTCGAAATGTATACATTTGAATCCCTTCAGTTTAGCCACATCCGCTGAGCCGTCGAGCAGGTCCCATTTCGAGGGGAACTCTCCCATCTGTTCCCGCGACAGGTCATCTTCGAAGAAAACGACCGAACCAGGCACGAAATCGCTCTGCTCATGAACGGCGTCCGCATCGCTGGGCATCTTGGCCCCGCAGTCATCGCAGAACTTGCCTGTGTTGCCGGTCTTGCCGCATTCCGGGCAGGTCCAGGCGGCGTTGCCCTTGCCTTCCGGCCGCTTTGCTCCGCAGTCGTTGCAGAATTTGCCGGTGTTGCCGGACTTGCCGCACTCAGGGCAGGTCCAACCGCCCGCGGCTTCCTCCTTTGGTGCGGGCTTCTTGGCGCCGCAGTCGTTGCAGAACTTGCCGGTATTGCCTTCCGCGCCGCATTCCTCGCAGGTCCAGCCGGCGCCGTTACCGGCCTTTTCATTCTTGCCGCTCTTATCCTTCTTCTTTCCGATTTTGCCGTCCAGGATGTCGTTCACACCCCTTTCCACCTTATTGCCGATGTTGTTCTCCACGGCATTCTTGGCACGATCTTTCACCCTATCCAGGATACTCTGTGCGTGGGCCGTCCCGCAGAACATGGCGAGAACGGCAAATGAAAGCAGTAATTTTTTCATATCATTTTGGTTTTTAGTTTCGTTAATGTTTGTAAATATACAAATTTCGGACTTCATCTAATAAAAAAAACTACCCTAAAGGGGGGTATAGAAAAAAATCCACCCTTTTTTAGCTATTTTTGTGATATGAAACGCTCACTCCTGTTCCTGCTGTTTGCAGTCCTGTTCCTGCCCCGGGCCGGTGCCTACAACGACCATCGCGGCCACAACCTGGACTCGCTGGAAAGGGCGGTCGCGCGCTGGACGCCGGACGCCATCGACAAGGCATCGGAACAGGAGCTCATCGACCTCAACCGCGCCTACAGGGACCTGATGGTGGGCTATCATGTCATGAACGGAGACAAGTGCGTCTTCTATGCCCGCAGGGCCCTGTCCATCAGCCATCCCCGCGGGTGGCATGCTGCCGATGCCGACGCCTACCGCTATATCGGCCAGGATTTCTACGGCAGGGAGCAATACGACAGCGCAATGGTGTATTATAAGGCCTCCCTCGCTGCAACGGATGCAATGGCCGCCGGGGCCGTTTCGCCCACCGACACTGCAGGCTATTCGCAGAGAACGATTGACGATCACTACTCAGCCCTGTACGGCTCCATCGGCAATCTGTACAACATGATGGATTCCATCCCGCAGGCCATGGATTATTACGAGAAGGCCGGCGCCATCTTCGAGAAATACGGCTGGAACGAGAGCAACAGCATTCTTCATTACAATATGGGCGAGACCTGGATAGACGAGGGGGAACTGGGCAAAGCCAGGGCCGAATACGACAAGGCCATGGCTTTCGCCGAGGCGTCCGGCGACAGCCTGATGATCGTGGACGTGTGGAAGGGCTACGGCCGCCTGTATGCCGAACAGGGGAAGACCTGGAAATCGCTGCCCTATTTACGGAAGGCCGATGCCTACTATGCCGCCCATCCCGACTATGCGCCCGGCTTCCGCACGGAGAATCTGGGCTACATGCAAGAAGTGCTCTCCAAGCAAAAACTGCAGCTGGGCCGCCTGGCGGGGGCCCTGACCGCACTCCTCCTGGTGCTCGTAGGGGTATTCATCGCCCGCCGGAAGAAACATAAAGCGCCGAAGGGTGACGCCGAGGGCGCGGCCTCGGGTGCATTGAGAGCTGGTTCGGGCGCATCGGGAACTGGTTCGGGTGCATCGGGAACTGGTTCGGGCACTTCGACTCCTTCATCTGCGGGCACCTCTGCGAGCACTGAAGCTGCCTCGGGAGCACCGGCTCCTTCATCTGCGAGCTCCAGAATGTCCGTCTCCGGCGCGGCGCTCGACCTGTCGGCACGCGAAAAGGAGATCCTGGACCTTTTGTCCAAGGGCTACACTGCGCCCCAGATCGCCGAAGCCCTGTCACTGAGCTCCGAAACCATCCGCTGGTACCGCAAGAAACTCATCGCCAAATTCGACGTCTCCAACACCGCCGAGCTCATTTCCACAGCCAAGGAGATGGGGGTGATATAGGACACTCCTCCCTGCCCATCGATGGTTTCGGCTGCCATTTTCGCAATGTCATCCTGTGAGAGTGACGGTGAGACATCCGCCATCACTTCGGCGGTCTCGTAGCATGTCCACTGAGGCAACTTACCAAATACAGGGACGTTAAGGCCCGCCATATCCATATCTTTGATGAAACTCGTAAGGCGCCAGGGTTGTTTATACAAAGGGGCCTATCTGTCCGGTTTTTTTCGTATCTTAGCGCAACGACAAGACCGCGAACCATGCCCGGAACCCGATACATAAGCGCTATCCTCCCCCTCCGACTCGACTGGGAGCCGTGCTACAGTCTGCCGGAAAGCGACGGCAGCAGTTCGGCAGCACAGCAAGTCCATGACGATGCCGGTTCTGCGGCTCCAGAAGTCGACACCGACTCCGCGGCGCCGCAGGTGGGCGTCGGCTCGAGGGTAAGGGTCAGGCTCGCCGGGCGCCTCTACACGGCGGTCGTTTCGGCCGTGGACGTGGTCCCGGACATAGACCCTTCACGGATAGGGGCCGTGGAGGAATGCGACACCGGGCTCGAACCCGTCTCGCGCGAAGAGCTGGAATTCTGGCGCTTCATTGCCGACTACTACTGTTGCACCGTCGGCGAAGTGTACAAGGCCGCCTATCCCCTGCCCAAAACCAAATCTGAAGAGATTCATGTCCGCTCAGCAAAACGGAGGGAGCGGCTACTCGAAAAGGAGAAGGAACTGTGGCAGAAGCGGATAGCAAAGCTGACTGAACGCCTCCTGGCGAAAGACAGGGCGCTCGCCGGCAGGCATGGTGCCGCCGTGCTCGAAAGGCTCCGCACCGAAAGGGCAGGCATCGCCGCCGAACTTGCCGAGGCCCAAAAAAGGCTGGACTCCTTGAACGTAAGCCTCTTCGCCGAGCTCCCTAAAACAGTGCGGCTCTCCAGCGGCACATCAGGCCCCGAGTCGGTACGGCTCTCCAGTGGTACACCAAGCCCTGAGTTCTCCGCCGCCACAACGCTCCTCGCCGAAGTGGCCGGCAAACGCACCAAAGGGCTTCCCGCCAAACCCATACTCTTCAAGTCCGTTTCGCGCATCAGCACCTACTGCAGCCTGGCGGCAAGCGTGCTCGAAAAGGGC
>JAILQG010000038.1 GCA_024699055.1 Bacteroidales bacterium | reverse complement strand
GAGCTTTGCATCGCCATGATGATTTACATGAGCCGCTCCCAGTTCAATCCCACCACCGGAAGTGAAATCATGGGCAAGCGCCTCGGAGTGCAGGCCTTCGGCCAGGTCGGCCGTCTGGTCGGCAAGAAGGCCGAGGCCCTTGGCATGAAGGTCAGCGCCATCGACCCCTTCATCCCGGCTGATAAGATCAAGGAACTCGGCGCCGAGCCCGCAAAGGACGTGAAGGAGCTCTTCGCGAACAACGACTTCGTGTCCGTCCATATCCCCGCCACTCCCAAGACCATCAAGAGCATAGGCTACGAGCTCATCTCCAGCATGCCAAAGAACGCCTGCCTCGTCAATGCCGCCCGCAAGGAAGTCATCGATGAAGAAGGCCTCGAAAAGGCTCTCGCCGAAAGGGAAGACCTCAAGTACATCACCGACCTCATGCCCGACAATTATGCCGCCCTCAAGGAGAAATTCGGCAACCGTATCTTCGCAACTCCCAAGAAGATGGGTGCCCAGACCGCCGAGGCCAACATCAACGCCGGCATTGCGGCCGCAAGGCAGATAGCCGACTTCTTCGCAACGGGCAACACCAGGTTCCAGGTCAACAAATGGTAGTTTTCAGAAATGGTAAGAGTTAAACCCTTTGCGGCCATCAGGCCGCCCAAAGATATCGTCACCGAGGTGGCAGCACCTCCCTACGACGTCCTCAATTCCGAAGAGGCCAAGGCCATGGCCGGTGCCAAGAGCCTGCTGCACATCACCAAACCCGAAATCGACTTCGACCCCATCCTTGAAGACCACGACCAGCGCGTTTACGACGAGGCCGTCAAGAATTTCAAGGAGTGGCAGCTCAAGGGCTGGCTCAAGCGCGACCCTAAGGAGTGCTACTACGTGTACTCCCAGACCATGGACGAGCGCACCCAGTACGGTCTCGTGCTCTGCGCCCACACCGACGACTACGCCTCCGGCAAGATCAAGAAGCACGAGCTCACCCGCAAGGACAAGGAAGACGACCGCATGGTCCACGTCCGCATCCAGAACGCCAACATCGAGCCCGTATTCTTCGCCTACAAGGACAATCCCGAGCTCAACGCCATAGTCGCCAAGACGGCTGCAGGAAAGCCAGAATACGACTTCGTTGACGAGAACGGCTTCGGACACCGCTTCTGGCCCATTACCGACGACGCGGTCATCAGGCGCATCACCGAAATCTTCACCGGTGAAATCGACGCTTTCTACGTGGCCGACGGCCATCACCGCACCGCCGCTGCCGCCAGGGTCGGCGCAGAAAAACGCTCGCAGAACCCCGCCCATACCGGAAACGAAGAATACAATTTCTTCATGGCGGTATGCTTCCCTGGCAGCCAGCTCAAGATCCTCGACTACAACCGCGTGGTGAAAGACCTCAACGGCCTTTCCCCCGAAGAGTTCAAAGAGGCTCTCAAGACCGACTTCGTGCTGAAGGACGAAGGCACGGAAATCTTCCATCCCGACAAGCTCCATACCTTCTCCATGTATCTCGAAGGCCGTTGGTACAGCATGGAGGCCAAGCCCGGCCGCTATGACGACAACGACCCGATAGGTGTGCTGGACGTTACCATACTCAGCAATCTGGTGCTGGACAAGCTCATGGGCATCAAAGACCTCCGTACCGACAAGCGTATCGATTTCGTGGGCGGCATCCGCGGCCTGGGCGAACTGAAGCGCCGCGTCGACAGCGGCGAGATGAAAGTCGCCTTCGCCCTGTATCCCGTCTCCATGGAACAGCTCATGGCCATAGCCGACAGCGGCAACATCATGCCGCCGAAGACTACCTGGTTCGAGCCTAAATTGCGTTCAGGATTGGCAATACACAGTTTAGATTAATTATTGATGGACTATTCGGCTGTCATACACAAGACACTCAAGGAATTCTTCGGTTACGACAATTTCAAGGGCGACCAGGAGAGGGTGATAAACCATCTTCTGGGCGGAGGCGACGCCTTCGTGCTCATGCCTACCGGAGGGGGCAAGTCCTTGTGCTACCAGCTGCCAGCCCTTATAATGGATGGCACGGCGATAGTCATTTCTCCGCTCATTGCGCTCATGAAGAACCAGGTGGATGTCCTCCGTGGCTTCGTGAGCGGCAATGAGAGCATAGCGCACTTCCTGAATTCTTCACTTGGAAAAGTGCAGACCGACGAAGTCCGCGCCGATCTCCTTGCAGGCCGCACGAAAATCCTCTACGTGGCCCCCGAATCCCTCACGAAAGAAGAGAACGTGGCCCTGCTGAGGGAGATCAAAATTTCGTTTTACGCAGTGGACGAGGCCCACTGCATTTCGGAGTGGGGGCATGACTTCCGCCCCGAATACCGCCGCATCCGCAACCTCGTGGAAGAGATAGGGCGGAGGCCCATCGTGGCCCTTACCGCCACCGCCACCCCCAAGGTGCAGAGCGACATCCTCAAAAACCTCGGCATCCCCGCGGCCGAGGTGTTCAAATCTTCATTCAACCGTCCCAACCTCTACTATGAGGTGCGTCCCAAGGCCGATGCCGAAAAGGACATAGTCAAGTTCATCCACCAGAACGCCGGAAAGTCCGGCATCATCTATTGCCTCAGTCGCAAGAAAGTGGAGGAAATGGCGGAATTCCTCTGCATAAACGGCATCAAGGCCCTGCCGTATCATGCCGGGCTGGAGGCCAAGGTGAGGGCGGAAAGTCAGGACAAGTTCCTGATGGAAGAGGCCGACGTCATCGTGGCCACCATCGCCTTCGGCATGGGCATCGACAAGCCCGACGTCCGCTTCGTCATCCACTACGACATCCCCAAGAGCATCGAGAGCTACTACCAGGAGACCGGCCGTGCGGGGCGCGACGGCAAAGAGGGCGTCTGCATCGCCTATTATTCCTACAAGGACATCCAGAAACTGGAGAAGTTCATGCAGGGCAAGCCTGTCTCCGAGCAGGAGATAAACCGCCAGCTCCTCAACGAGGTGGTCGCCTACGCCGAGAGCGGTCAGTGCCGCAGAAAGCTGCTGCTTAATTACTTCGGCGAAGATTACGAAAAAGACAACTGCAGCTGTTGCGACAACTGCATCCATCCCCGTCCCTGCTTCGACGGCCGCGAGGAGATGCTGCTCGTGATAAAGCTCATCGAGAGCCTTCCCGAGCACTTCAAGATGGAGCATCTGGCCGCGATACTCGCCGGCAAGTCGAACGCCCTCATCAAGTCGTACAAGCACGACGAACTCCCGCTCTTCGGGGTCGGGAAAGAGCACGACGAAAAGTTCTGGCTGGCGGTCATGCACCAGGGGCTGGTCGCAAGGCTCCTGGGCAAGGAGATAGAAAGCTACGGCCTCATCTACGTCACCGAAAAGGGTTGCGAATTCCGCGACAAACCCTGGAGGATCGAACTCGTGGAGGACGCCTCGTTCGAAGAAACGGGGAACACGGCCGTGTCCGATGACGATTCCGACGAAGACGCCGCCACTGAAAAGGCGGCCGCAAAGGGCGGAGGCGGCGGAGACGCCACCCTGCTTGCCATGCTCAAGGACCTCCGCAAGGACATGTCCCGCAAGCTCGGGCTCCAGCCCTGGATCATCTTCGGCGATCCGGCGCTGGACGACATGTCCATCATGTATCCGGTAAGCTTCGAAGAGCTCCAGAAATGCCAGGGAGTGGGAGAAGGCAAGGCGCACAAGTTCGGCGCCGAGTTCATCTCCCTTATCAAGAAGTACGTCGAAGAGAACGACATCGTGCGCCCCGACGACTTCGTGGTCAAATCCGCCCCCAACAAGAGCGCCAACAAGATTTTCATCATCCAGGGCATCGACCGTCGCATGGACCTCGATGACATCGCGTCCATGAAGGGCATGGACATGGACGAGCTCATGAAGGAAATCGAGACCATCGTGGCCACCGGCACCAAGCTCAACCTCGACTATTACATCAACGACAACATCGACCAGGACATAGAGGAGGAAATCTACAGCTACTTCTCCTCGGAGGCCCAGTCCGACAGCATAGAGGACGCCATCAACGCCCTCAGCGGCGATTGCGAAGAAATGGAGATCCGCCTGGTGCGCATCAAGTTCCTCTGCGACGTCGCATCGTAAATATTTCCCATGATTCCCCAGGAGACAGTCCAGACCATACTCGACACCGCACAGATCGTGGACGTGGTGAGCGATTTCGTGGCACTCAAGCGCCGCGGGGCCAATTATGTGGCCTGCTGTCCCTTCCATAACGAGAAGACCCCCTCCTTCTACGTGTCCCCGTCCAAGGGAATCTACAAATGCTTCGGCTGCGGCAAGGCGGGCTCGGCGGTGGGCTTCGTCATGGAGCACGAACACTGCGACTATCCCGAAGCGCTCCGCTATCTGGCCAGGAAATACCACATCGAAATAGTCGAGGAAGAGCTCGACGCCGAGGAAATCGCACGCCGCCAGCGCACCGAAAGCCTGCTCCTCGTGAGCGAGTTCGCCCAGAAGTTCTTCGCCGACCGGCTTCAGGAAGGCGAGGGCAAGGACATAGGGCTGGCGTATTTCAAGAACAAGCGCGCCCTCGAAGACGAAACCATCGCCACTTTCGGGCTCGGATGGGCCCCTTCAGGCAAAGACGAACTCCTGCAGGCGGCTCGGGCGGCTGGATATAAGGACGAATACCTGGTCGAAGCCGGCCTGGTCACCGACCACGAAGGCACCACTCCGCTCCAGGACAAGTTCCGCGAGAGGGTGATGTTCCCGATCCACTCGGTGAGCGGGCGCGTCATCGCCTTCAGCGGCCGCACCCTCCGCAGCGACAATCCGGCCAAATACCTGAACTCT
Organism: Bacteroidales bacterium; assembly: GCA_024699055.1. Classification (GTDB taxonomy): domain Bacteria; phylum Bacteroidota; class Bacteroidia; order Bacteroidales; family UBA932; genus Cryptobacteroides. The sequence continues at coordinate 26,807 of JAILQG010000038.1, read as the reverse complement.
CCCGACACCCCAATCTACACCAAGAGCAACATCCTGTTCGGAATCTGGTTCGCCAAGGGCGAGATCGCCAGGAAAGACAAGTGTCTGGTGGTGGAGGGCAACGTCGACCTGGTGATGCTGCACCAGCTCGGGCTCCGGAACGTCGTGGCTCCGTGCGGAACGTCTTTCACCGTGCAGCAGGTGCGTCTCATCCGCAAGTTCACCCAGAACATCACCCTCATGTTCGACGGCGACTCCGCCGGCATCCATGCCGCTCTACGTGCGATAGACATGATCCTTTCGGAGGGTATGAACGTGCACGTGGTGCGCCTGCCAGAAGAAGACGACCCCGATTCCTTCGCCCGCAGCCACACGCTCGCCGAGTTCGAAGACTACATCGCTGAGCACGAACAGGATTTCCTGGATTTCAAATCCGATATCCTCCTCGCCGATGCCGGGCGCGACCCGCTCAAGCGCGCCAATTTCATAAACGACATCGCCGATACGATAGCGCGCATACCCGATCCCGTAAAACGTTCGGTATTCGTGCAGGCCGCCGCCGAAAAGTTCGCAACCGAAGAGGAAATCATCTTCCAGAGGGTGAACAAAACGCGGCAGAAGCTGCTGGAAGACGAGAGGAAGGAAGCTGAAAGGCAGAAGAAACTTGCCGCCAGGGAAGGGGGTGACGTGCCCGATTATTACGAGCCGGTCGAAGACAACGGCGAGCTGCCCGCGGACGAATCCGCCCAGGCGGACGCCTACAAGCCCGAAAATATGCTCTTCGCCCCCGTCGAGGAGGAAATCCTGTCTTTTCTCCTCACCCACGGCACCGAGGTCCTCGAGTTTCCCACCGACAGCCCCGAGGCCAGGGAGTTCGAGTCGGAATTCATCACGGTCACCGAATTCATCAGCGACTATCTCGACCTTTACGGCTTCAAGCTGGTGAATCAGGGTTACAGACAGCTCTACGATGCCTATCTGGCCGAATACGACGCCGGCTACGAGCAGCAGGAGATAGTAACCCGCCTGCTGAACTCCCCGCAGCGGCTGGTGGCGCTTCTGGCCGCGCGTTTCTCCACGCAGCAATACCAGCTTACGGTAAAAGACCTCGCTGGGAGCATGACCACGGTATCGTCGTGGCTCGTTGCCTTTGTGCCCAAGACCATGAGAATCTGGCACGTCAAGCACATAGAACAGGAACTGAAGGACTTGCGCCGCAGTCTCCCCGGTCTCGATGCGTCCGGGCAGCAGGAGGTCCTGGAAAAAATGAAAACTCTCATGGACGAACGCGAATCCATGAATAAAATACCGGAAGATAAATGACTATGAAAAAAGAATTCAACCGCACGCTCGTAACCTGTGCACTTCCATATGCCAACGGCCCGGTGCATATCGGCCACCTTGCAGGAGTGTATGTCCCTGCCGACATCTACGTCAGATATCAGCGCATGAAGGGGACGGATGTCCTCTTCGTCTGCGGCAGCGACGAGCACGGCGTGCCCATCACCATAAAGGCCCGCGCCGAGGGCTGCAGCCCCCAGGACATCGTGGACCGTTACCATAAACTCATAAAGGACTCGTTCACCGGTCTGGGAATCAATTTCGACATCTATTCCCGCACCAGCTCCAAGATACACGCCGAGACCTCGTCCGACTTTTTCCGCAAACTCTACGACGAGGGCAAGTTCATTACCCGCGAAAGCGAGCAGTATTTTGACCCCGAGGCCAAGACTTTCCTGGCCGACCGCTACATCGTGGGCACCTGCCCCAAATGCGGACACGAAGGCGCCTACGGTGACCAGTGCGAAAACTGCGGTTCCACCCTCAGCCCCGAGGAACTCCTGAATCCGGTTTCGAGGCTTTCCGGCGCCGTTCCCGTCAAAAAGAAGACCACTCACTGGTACCTTCCGCTGGACAAATACCAGGAATGGTTGTCTTCGTGGATACTGGACGGCCACAAGGAGTGGCGTTCGACCGTATATGGCCAGTGCAAGAGCTGGCTCGACGGCGGGCTGCAGCCCCGTGCCGTCTCGCGCGACCTCGACTGGGGCGTTCCCGTCCCGGTGGAAGGCGCCGAAGGCAAGGTGCTCTACGTGTGGTTCGACGCTCCCATAGGATATATCTCCAATACCAAGGAGCTGCTTCCCTCGAGCTGGGAAAAGTGGTGGAAGAGCGAGGACACCCGTCTCGTGCATTTCATAGGCAAGGACAATATCGTTTTCCACTGCATAGTATTCCCGAGCATGCTCAAGGCGCACGGGGGCTATATCCTGGCCGATAACGTGCCCGCGAACGAATTCCTGAACCTCGAAGGGGACAAGATCTCCACTTCGAGGGGCTGGGCGGTCTGGGCCCACGAGTACCTGCAGGCCTTCCCCGACAAGGCGGACGTCATGAGGTACGTGCTCACGGCCAACGCTCCCGAGACCAAGGACAACGACTTCTCGTGGAAGGAGTTCCAGACCCGCAATAACAGCGAACTCGTGGCCATTTTCGGCAATTTCGTGAACCGTGCTGCGGTGCTCACCCACAAGTACTTCGGGGGCAAGGTTCCAGCCCTCGGCGAGCTGCAGGAGGCGGACCGCGCCGCCCTCGACGAGCTTCCGAAGCTGCGCGCCTCGCTCGAAGCCAATCTGGAAGCCTTCCGTTTCCGTGACGCTCTCCGCGATGCCATGGGAATAGCCCGTGTGGGCAACAAGTACATCTCCGATACCGAGCCCTGGAAGGTCGCCAAGACCGACATGGCCCGCACCGGCACCATACTCAACGTGTGCCTGCAGATTTGCGCCAACCTGGCCGTGGCCTTCGAGCCCTTCACCCCGTTCTCGTGCGAAAAACTCAGGAACATCCTCCGCGTCACTCTCGACGCCGGTCAGGACTACCGCGCCGGGGAAGGCGAGCCCACCGAAAACTTTTACAAAGACGGTGAAGCCGCTGCCCTGCATGCCCGTCGTCACGGCAAGATGCTGTTCTCTCCCGGCCTGCCGCTCCTTACCTGGGACATGCTCGGCCGGTCGGACATCCTCGCCGAGGGCCATGTGCTCGGCGAACCCGTGCTCCTCTTCGAGAAGATCGAAGACGCTCCCATCGATGCGCAGATAGCGAGGCTCGAGGCCATCAAGGCCGAGAAGGAGGCCGCCGCGAAGGCCGCCCTCGCGAAGCAGGTCGAGCCTCAGAAGAGCCCCGTCAGCTTCGACGACTTCGGCAAGATGGATATCCGTACCGCCACCGTACTCGAAGCAGAACGGGTTCCCAAAACCGACAAGCTCCTCAAACTCACCATCGATACCGGCATCGACAAACGCGTAATTGTCTCAGGTATAGCCGAATACTATACGCCGGAACAGATGGTGGGCAAGCAGATCTGCATACTGGCCAACCTTCAGCCGCGGACCATCCGGGGCATCGAAAGCCAGGGCATGATACTCATGGCCAAGCAGGGTGACGGCAGCATGCGCTTCATCACTCCCCAGGAAGCCGTGACCAACGGTGCTGTTATAGGATAGTGAAGGTTACGGTGCAGCTTTCGCCGCTCTCGTCCACGCAGGTCATGGTATGCCTGCCCGGGGGCGGGGTCAGCTGGAGCTGGTGCACGTAGCGCGTTTCTCCCACATACTCGTTGTCGAGATGCCACCATACGGTGGTTGACGGGTTGCGGTGCGCCAGGTTGAACACCATGCCCTTGATCTCGCCGCTCAACTGCTTTGGAATTGCGATTTCGGCCCATGGCTCGGGATAGATGAACTCCATGGAGCCTTCCATGGCCTTCTGCGGGGGATGGTATTCCGGGTGATTCTGCCTGTAGTACCATTCCATGGCTGGCGGCAGTATGAAGTAAATCTCGCCTCCTACTTCGCGATGATATGGACAGGGCTCGCTGCGCATGGCGGTCGGCGGAACCATCAGGGTGTCGGCACGCGGGCAGTGGATGCCTTTCAGATGTCCCGATTCCGGACATACTTCGGCCCTCGAGTATTCGTGCGGTCCTGGCTCGAGGAACCAGCCGTCCGCGGCATACGGGCCGTCCTGCCCCTTTTCCGGAGGCAGCACGTTGAAGAGGTCGAACAGCACCGGCCCGGCGGCCCTGGCGCCGACAAGCCCCGGAACTCCCTGTCCCTGAGCGTTTCCGGCCCATACGCCCACGGCATATCGGGGAGTGACTCCCACAGCCCAGGCATCGCGGAAGCCGTAGCTGGTGCCGGTCTTCCAGGCCACCTTCCGCACCGAACTTACCAGCCTCATGTCCAGCTCGTCCGGGCGGCTCAGCTCCTTGAGCGCCTCGAAGGTATGCCAGATGGCGCAACGGTCGGCCAGGGGGAAATCAGCATCCATCTCCACCTGCTGGTAATTGCGCGAGAGGGAAGCGTAGATGCCGGTGATATCCAGGAGGGCGCCTTCGGCCCCGCCCAGTATGAGCGACAGTCCGTAGTAGTCGGGAGAGCGGGTAAGGGTGGTCATCCCCAGCGATTTCAGAATATTGTGGAACCTGGGGACGCCGAAGCGCCTGAGCATGTGCACTGCGGGCACGTTCAGGGAACGGGTGAGCGCCTCGGCCGCGGGGACCGCTCCGGAGAAGCTGCGGTCGAAATTCTGCGGGGAGAAGCCCTCCAGGTTGATGGGCGTGTCGGGAATCAGGGTCCCCGGAAGGATGGATCCGTCCTGCAGCAGCGCGCAGAACAGCAGCGGTTTGAGTATGCTGCCCGTGCTTCGCGGCGCGCGGACGATGTCAACCTGTTTTCCGGGCCTGTTCCTTTCCTGCAGGGAATTGCCCACGTAGGCCAGGATTTCGCCCGAATGCACGTCCATGATGACCGCGGCAAGGTCGTTTATCCCCCTGAGGCTGAGGTCCCTGCACCATTCGTCGGTGATTGCCGCCACCCTTTCCTGAAGATGCGCGTCCACGGTGGTGCGAACCGTCTGGCCGGGGGAGAGGGCGCAATAATATTCGGTGAGATGCGGTGCGAGTTCCGGGAGCGGCTTCGGCTCGCCGGGAAGCGGTTCTCCGCAGGCCAGCGCGTAACTCAGCGAGTCCAGTTTGTTCCGCTTGTAGAGCCTGAACAGCAAGCGGTTACGCTTTTCGAGCAGGCTTTCGCGGTTACGTCCGGGATGGATGCTGGCAGGGGAGTTAGGAAGAACCGCAAGAGTTGCCGCTTCGCCCCAGGAAAGCTCCTCCGGGGGCCTTCCGAAATATCTCCACGAGGCGGCGTCGAGCCCCACCACGTTGCCCCCGAAGGGTGCGTGGGAGGCATACATCGCGAGTATAGTCTTTTTCCTGCAGCGGAGCTCGAGACGGGTGGCCAGGACCGCTTCGATGCATTTCTGCCACAGCGTGCGTTCCTTTCCGCGCGACATGCGTATCACCTGCATGGTCAGCGTGCTGCCTCCGCTGGTCACATGTCCGGCCCTGATGTTGCCGATGAGGGCGCGTCCTATGGCCACCGGGTTCACGCCGGGATGTATGCGGAAGTATCTGTCCTCGAATTCGATAACTGAAACCGCGTATTTCTCGGGTACCGTCTTGCAGGGAGGGAAGCGCCACTGGCCGTCCGGGGCTATCCTTGCGCCCAGCAGTTCTCCGTTACGGTCCGTTACCACCGTGGAATACGGGGTGTCCTTGAAAAGGTCGCGGGGAAGGCAGAACGCGTACGCGAGGAGCAGTGCGCCCAGGATACCCAGCCACACTGCTCCCTTTCGCGTTATGCGCGGTTTTTTCACCTCGTTACAGCAGCCTTGCCAGATGCGGTGTTGGCGCTGACCGAGGAATCATACATGGCTTCGCACTTCACTGCAGGCAGTACGAATACGCCTTCGTAAGCGGCGCGGAGCCTGAGGGTGAAGGTGCGCGAGACGCCGGAGCCCAGGTCGAAGAACCACAGCGAGCGGTCGTCACGGACATCGTTGTAGCCGCTTCCGGAGGACGTTACGGTGCCGGTGAGCCTCTCGTTGTAGATCTCCCAGCCCGAAGGCAGTATCTGCGTGAGCGCGAGGTTGGAATAGGACTCGGTGGGCGACACGTTGGTGACGGTGACGCGGCTGAAGAAGTCTGTGCCCTGGCGGATGCTTGCAGGATTGAGCGGAGTGCCGTCGGTGCCTTCGTAGCTTACCTTGATCGTCAGCCCGTTGGCGCGTGCCGGGGTGATTTCGCCTTCCGCAGCCCTGGTGACTGTGAGCACCGATGCGTATACGGCACCCTGGGAGTTGTTGGCTATCTCCACGCTGCCGGCCTTCGGGTCGAGCACGAAGTTGTAGCTCGGGTTGGTGGTGTTCACCTTCTCCTTCTTGCCTCCCACGGTAATCTCGGCGTCGAGCGGGCCCGCGTTGACCTTCTTTGCCAGGCGGCTGAGGGCCGTGGAGGCGAAGGCGCGGAGCTGGGTGGAGGCGTAGCCGCGGTTGAATTCGTTCACGAACGAGGAGGCTGCCTCGAGGGCGTCGGCCACGTCGTCCTGGAGCGTAAGGGCTTCGATCACGATGGCCTTGTCGCGTGCGGACGAACCGAAGGTGAGGTTGTCGGGAGAGTAGTTGCTGAACTCGCGGGCGGTCGTGTCGGTGAGGGTCTTGGCGACTTCCTTCTTGCCGCATGCCGAGTAGGCCGATGCCAGCATCCAGCGGGCCTGGGCGCTGAGATCCGGGCTCTCCTTGAGCCTGTTCATGCCGGCGTTGTCGGGTTTGCCGGCCAGGGCGAGGGAGTACAGGCGGTAGGCCTGGTCGAGATCGTACATCTTCTTGTCGGTGGCCTTCCTGTAGTTGTTGCAGGCGTTGTTCTGGAACTTCTGCCACTTGCTCAGCACGTTCTTGTTGACGTCGAATCCCTTGGCCGCAGCCTCTCCCAGGAAGACGCCCACCATGGAGGTGGCCCAGCTGCTGGCGTTCACATAGCCCGGCCAGTAGGCGAAGCCGCCGTCGGCAAGCTGCCTGGAGTAGAGTTCCTTGAGCACTTCGGGGATGGCCTTGTCGGCCTCGGCGCGGTTCGCTTCGCTGAGGTAATCCCTGGTGAATACAAGCGAGATGCCCTTCGCGGCCAGCTGCTCGGTGCAGGAGTAGCCGTAGCCCTTGAAGTAGCGGAAGTTCTCGTCGAAGTTGAAGGCCGGGAAGCTGGAAAGCTCAAGCGCAGCCTGTTCTGCCTGAGAATAGGTCATGGTCATCCTGGTGCCGGGTTTTACCGCCACGGTCTGTACCGAGGTGATGGCGGGATTGGGATTGCGCACTTCGATGGCTATGGTTTCGGATGCCTTCTGGCCGTTGCCGGCGGCGCTCACCGTAACATGGGCGAGGCCTTCGCCGGTGGTCCTGAGCGCAAAACGGACAAGCTTGTCGCTGGGCTTGTCGAAGGATACCGTAGCGCTTTCGGAGCTGTTTATCTTCACGGGACCGTCGACCTTGACGGTAACGGTGGCGTTCTTTACGCCGTCTTCAAGGGCGAACACGTTGACCGGAAGGGTGACGTCCTCGCCTATGCTGATCACGCGCGGGAGGGTGGGCACAACCATGAGGGGAGAGCGCACGGCCACCGCCTTTTCGGCGTTGCCGTAGGCCCCGTCCTGACCGGCCACCAGCATGACGCGGACGCTACCGACATACATCGGGAGCTTGATGTCATGCGTATTGCTCTTGCCGTTGAGGGTGAAGGGACCGAGGAACTTGACAACGGGGTTGAAACGGTTGTCCTTCTTGGCGCCGAGCACGCGGCCGTCTTCGTCACCGCCGATACCCAGCATCGACGAGAAGGCTCCGCCGAAGCGGCCGATGACGTCGTCGTAGATATCCCAGGTGCGTACTCCGAGAGCTTCGCGCCTGTACATGTCGTTCCACGGATCGGGGGTCTTGAAGCCGGTGATGTCCAGCAGGCCTTCGTCCACGACCGCAAGGGTGTAGGTCATATTCCTGCCGTTCTTCTCGGATACCTTTACCGTGAAGTTCTCTTCGGGATGGACCGCATCCGCCACGGAGAGCACGGGCTCGAGATGCGAGTTGGGATTTTCCACCATTACCGGCTGGACGCCGTAGAGGCGGATGGGTGCACCGTCGTCGGTCTTTTCGTGAGGCCTTACGAGGCTGATGTCCACGTAGAAGTTGGGAGCCATGTCCTCCGTGACCTTGAAGGTGAAGGTGGTGAAATCCTTGCCGGTTTCCACCCATTTCTGGGAGATGACGCCGGCACCGTTCTCGAGCGATACGAGGGCCCTGCTGTCCGGGGCCTCGGGAATGTATACAGTGGCGGTTTCACCTACCGCGTAGGACTTCTTGTCGAGCGAGAAGCTGAGCATGTTCACCGCGGTGGGGTCCTTGTGGTCGCCGCGGCCCTGGTAGGAGGGCCAGTCGATAAGCGTGGTCATGCCCGAAGCATGCCCGCCGTCACGGTCCTTCACGTAGATGAGGTACCTGCCCCAATCTTTTTCGGGAACGTTGATGGTGAAGGTGGACGGGCCGTTTCCGGAGACGAACCTGCCGGAGGCGTAGACTTTCGTCGACGAGCTGTTCACGTAGGAACTGAGACGGTCCAGGCTGTTCTCCCACCACCAGCTCCAGCTGATGCGGTATACCTGGTATTCCATGTTGTGGCCTGCCACTGGCTGGCCGTCTTCGGAGAGCAGCACCACCTTGACGGTGTTGTCCTTGTCGGTGAATAGATATCCGTCCTTCTCTTTGGGAAGTTCCACGCCCACGTACTCCCTGAAGGGCGAGAAGGGAAGGGTGACGGTGGTGAAGCTGGCGTCGCCGCCCTCTTCGAGTACCGAGCACACCACTGTGGCGCTCAGCTTTCCGGGAGCGAACTTGGCGGTCGGCATGTCCACGATGGTAACCGATTTGCCGGCTCCGTCGAGGCGGGTGTCGAGGATGTCGGATTCGCTTTCAGTGAAGTTGCTGAGCGGGTTGTCGAAGACATAGCCCTCATAGCCCTTGAAAGTGGTCTTGCCCTTGTTGAGAACCATGTAAGCCTTGGCCTGCAGGCCCGCTGCGGCCGGGCCGGTGAGCCAGCTGGAGGTTACGGTAACCGGGTTGCGGGAGCCGCCGCGGATCTCCTTTCCGCCCAGGTCGATGTCGACTTTGAGCCTGTTGGGCTTGATGCTCTCGACCCTGAGGGATTTGTGGAAGCTGGCGCCGCCTACCTTGAAGTAGCCGTTCCAGAAGCCGGTGGGATCATTCGCGAGGGTGGGAACGTCGAAACGGTAGAAACCGTTGATTCCCTTGGCGCGCACGTACTTGCCGTAGAACTGCCCTTCGGGGGTGTAGATTTCGAGGGTGGCGGGATGGTCTTCTGGAATCTTGTCGCCCTGGAGTATCATGGTGAGATGGAGGGTGTCGCCGAGACGCCATACACCCCTTTCACCGTAGATGCTGGCCTTGAGGCCCTTCTGGAGCGTCTCGCCTCCCACGTCGAAGCGGCTGAGGGAGTTTTCGTAGCCTTCGGTCACCTTGAGGTAGGTGGTGGAGCCGCCGCGGCGTGCCACCAGTGCGAAGGGCTTTCCGCTGAGCTGCAGCTCGCCGGTGCCGTTGATCTTGCCGGAGCCGATCTTGCGCAGCTGGAAGTTGTAGGCCTCGACGTCGGCGCTCACCGGTTTGGCATCGATGATGTCGCTGGCTGCGAGCCAGATCTTGTCGCCTCCGGAGTACTTGGCGGTGAGGCCCAGGTCGGAAGTCATGAGGTTGATCTCCGGGAAACTATAGTCGATGTAATACGACGGATGGTCCGGGTTCTCGGATTCTTCCCAGTCGTATTCGCTCCAGTCGCGGCCATCCCAGTAATACGGATAGGGAGTGTCCCAGACCTCGCTGTCGGTGACGGGAGTGCTTATCTCGTGGAGAGCCTGCCCGGGGACGTACTGTTTGCCATATATGGAATAGTCCTGATTGAATGATATCCTGATGCGGTATATCGCGCCCTTTTCCTTCTTGAACATGTCCGTGAGGTCGAGGGCGAAGTCGTTCCATTCGTGAAGGTTCTTCGACGGATCGTCTTCGAGGCTGACCGTATTCTCCCAAACGAGCCGGCCGGCCCTCCTGAGGTTGTCCTCGCCGCTCAGTTCATTGTCCTGGAGGAACATGAGGACGTTGTCCTCGTAGATTTTGATTACCCTGACGTCCACCGCCCTGAGGTTGACCGCCTTGAAGGGAAGGACGAGGCTGGAGGCATCGGGAAGGATGTTGCCCGAGAGCGAAAGCTTCACTGCGGGCTTGGCTTCCCCGCGGCCGATCTTGGTCTCGTAGTAGCTGCCCAGGGGGGTGCCGTTCTCGCTCTTGAGATTCTCGGAAACGGCGACCGTGATCTCCTCTTCGGGATTCTCATAGTAAAGGGAGGCGATGTTGCCTTTGGCGTCTATGTATGCCTTGCCGACTCCGCCTATGTAGAACATGCTCGGCCAGTCTCCCTTGGTGGAGAAAGGCTCGCTGAAGATAACTTCGATAATCTGCCGGTCGTCATTGGTTTTCTTTGCGCTGAGCACGCGGAACGGAGTGGCGGTTCCGGGGACGGTCACCCTGACCTTGTCGCCTGCCTTGAATTCGCCGTCTTTGAGGGTGACGGTCTCCTCCTTGTCGGATGAACCGCGGGTGATTTCCGGGAATACGATATCGAAGGTGGTGGCGTCTTCGTGCGGAGCGACCTCGGCGCCGGAGGGGAGCATGTCCCTGATTTCCGCTTCGGTGGCGGGCTCGCTGGTTTTCACCCTGCCCAATATTTTGGCTATAGCTTGATTATCAGCGTGGATAGCAACCCCACGGATGTCGAGCATGGCCTTTTTGGGTGCGACGGCGAAGGAGAAGCCGAACTTCTCCAGCCCTTTTTCGGTCTCCGCGACGCTGCCGAGCTTGAAGTTGCACTTGTAGCTCTGTCCGGGTTTCAGCTGCCCCTGCTCGGGAACGAATTCCACGACTTCGGAGGAGATCCAGCGCTGCGAGCCCTTGATGGAAGGCGAAAAACTGAAGAGATCGTCTTCCGTGGATGTGGCCGGTGAGGCCAGCGCAACCTTGATGGTGCTGCCCTGCGTGACTACGTTTCCGGTATATGCCTTGACGTAGGACGCATAGCATGTGTCGGGAGTCTGGGCCTGCTGCCCGCAGGACAGGAAGGCCGTGAATGCGGCAAGAACCAAAGCCGCAAGAATCAGGACTTTTTTCATTTCGGTCAAATTTTTCATAAAGGTAGACAATATTTGGCAAAACAGCAACCCGCCGCCGGGGCTGCGTTTTTCGAGCATTCTTTGTAATTTTGCTGCGGAAATGAAAACGCGTTTTCCAATATTGGTCGCTTTGCTTCTGCTGACTGCCGCTCCGATTCAGGCGCAGTCGGCCTGGAGCAATGGCCTGGACAACCGTATAAATACTGCTGCTGGCACGATCCGCGAGGAGTACGGCCGCGTGAAGATAGACAACTGGCTGCAGTACGTGCCGGCCGCCGCATATCTGGTGAGCGGCGCGTTCAGGAACGGAGGGGGAGAGCACGGATTTGCGGAGCGTCTGGTCGCGCTGGCCACTGCCAGTGCAACCGAAGCCATACTCGTGAACGGCCTCAAATACACCTGCTGCAGGCTCAGGCCCGACGGCGTAGCGGCGAATTCCTTCCCTTCGGGGCATACGGCAACCGTGTTCATGGGAGCCGAGCAGATCAGGCTGGAATACGGAGGATGGGCCGGCGCCGGTGCATACGCCCTGGCCGCTGGAGTCGGACTCCTGCGAGTGTATAACGGTTATCACTGGTTCACTGATGTGCTCGCCGGTGCGGCCGTGGGAGTCGTATCCGCCAATATCGCCTGGCGGCTCCTTCCTCTCGAGTGCAAGTGGCTGGGAATCAGCCCCAGGGCCGAACTGTCGCTGGTACCCCTCGGCACCGGCATGATGCTCGCCCTGACCTTCTGATTGCTATTTCGTCAAGCGGATTGGCTCCGCGCTCCGACTTAAATTAGCAGCGCTGTAATGTGGAAGCCGATGAACGCGGCTAGCCAGGCTACGGCTATGGTGTATACGCATATGCCTATGGCCCAGCGCCACTTGCCGGTTTCGTTCTTGATGGCCACGAAGGTGGCTATGCACGGGAAGTACAGGAGTACGAAAATGATGAACGCTACGGCTGCCGGCAGGGAGATATTCCGCACCAGGGCGGCCTGCAGGGCGGTGTCGTTCGAGCCGTCTTCGGCCACGGTGTCAACCGCCGCTTCAGCCTCTCCGTCCCCTGCATACATGACTCCCAGCGAACTGACCACCAGTTCTTTGGCGACTACGCCGGTGAGGAGGCCTATGTCCATCTTCCAGCTGAAGTCCATGGGCTCCATTACAGGCGAAACGGCCTTGCCTATATTACCGAGCACGGAATGCTCCTGCTGGTACTCGGCCCCTTTGGACATGTCGTGCGGGAAGTACCCCAGCGCCCAGATCGCCAGCGAGCCGATGAGGATGGTGGTGGCCATCTTCTGCAGGTACTGCCGGCCTTTTTCCCAGGTGTGGCGCCAGATGGCCTTGCCCGTAGGTATGCGGTACGGCGGCAGTTCCATGACGAAGGGAAGGTCGTCGTCCTTGACGATGCGTTTCATGATCAGCGCGCTGAGTATGGCCAGCAGCACTCCCAGCAGATAGACGCACATCAGGGCCAGCGCGGCGTATTTCGGGAAGAAGGCCCCGCACAACAGCACGAAGATGGGCAGACGCCCGGCGCAGCTCATGAACGGGATGAGGGCTATCGTGATGAGCCGGCTCTTGCGGCTTTCGATGGTGCGGGTGCTCATTATCGCCGGCACGTTGCAGCCAAATCCCATGATCATGGGGATGAAGCTCTTGCCATGCAGCCCTATGCGGTGCATGAGCTTGTCCACGATGAACGCGCAGCGGGCCATGTAGCCGCTGTCTTCCATTATGCTTATGAAGAAGTAGAGGATGAGGATGTTCGGCAGGAACACCAGCACGCTGCCCACGCCGGCGATGATGCCGTCGACCAGCAGGTCCCTGATCCAGCCGTCATTCATGAGCGAACCAACCTTGTCTCCGAGCCAGCCCACCAGCGCGTCGATCCAGTCCATGGGGTACTGCCCTACGGAGAAGGTGCACCAGAAAATGAGATACAGGATGGCCAGGAAGATGGGGAATGCCGCCCATTTGTTGGTCACCACCGCGTCTATCCTGTCGGTGACGGTCTTTTTTTGCCTGGTCTCCTCCTTCGGCACGTAAGTCTCCTTGAGAGCGCCCTGGATGAAGGCATATTTGGCGTCGACGATGGCCGATTCCAGATTGGTGCCGAGCAGGTTCTGGATGCGCTCATCCTCCTCGTCGCGGGCCTCCCTGACCTCTACGGCGTTGGGATAGCCGTCGATGATGCGCTCCACGTCCTTGTCGTATTCCAGGAACTTGATTGCAAGATAGCGGGTGGAGTAGTGAGCACCTATCGTGAGGTTTTCCTGCATGTGCTGCTGCAGATGGCGGATGCTCTGCTCCAGTTCGGCCCCGTGGTTGATGTGGATGTGGCGCCCGAGCTTGGGAACGTGGTTCTCGTACATCGCGATCACGGTGTCGAAGAGCTCGTTCACGCCTTCCCCGTCGCGGCAGACGGTGGGGCAGACGCTCATTCCCAGAAGATAGCCCAGCTGTTCGGTGTCGAGCACGTCGCCCTTGGCGCGAAGCTCGTCGAACATGTTCAGCGCCATCACCACCCTCAGGTCCATATCTATGAGCTGGGTGGTGAGATACAGGTTGCGTTCGAGATTGGAGGCGTCGACCACGTTTATCACCACGTCCGGGAGCGCTTCGAGCAGGTTTTTCCGCACGTAAAGCTCTTCGGGACTGTATGCGCTGAGCGAATAGGTGCCCGGGAGGTCCACCAGTACGATGTCGTAGCCCTTGTAAGAGAAGCGGCCCTCCTTGGCATCGACGGTGACCCCGCTGTAGTTGCCCACGTGCTCGTGGGCTCCAGAAGCAATGTTGAACAGGCTGGTCTTGCCGCAGTTCGGATTGCCCACGAGGGCTACCCGGATGACATGTCCGCGCTGTTCTGCCAGCTTGGCCATAACAGCATCCAGGCGCTCTTCCTCGCCCTTGTCCCCTGGCACGATGGCGCTCAGGTCCTCGGGGTCGGACATATAATCTCTGGCTTCCTGTTCGGAAACGACGTCTATCTTATCGGCCTCCTCCCTGCGGAGCGAGATCTTGTAACCTAATATTTCATATTCGATGGGGTCCTTCAACGGGGCGTTGAGGACGACGAGGACTTTCTTTCCGGCGATGAAGCCCATTTCTATGAGCCTCTTCCGGAACCCGCCGTGACCGTTGACCTTCACGATCACCGCCTTCTGGCCGGTTTGTACCTCTGAGAGTTTCATACGATGTTTCTCTTCCTTGAAAGCAAAACAACCTGCCGCGAAGCACCCGTAAAATTGGAACCCTAATGGAAAAAATCGCTTCGGCGGCAGGTCGTTTCAAAAAAGTTCACATATCCGACTGCAAAGGTACGCTTAAACCACATCCTGCGCAATCGCCAAATATTGGTATTTTCATGGGACGCTTTTTGCATACATTGCGGAAAAATGACGATATTTGCTCATCATGAAAATTCTGGTTGTAGACGACGAGAGGGCCATACGCAATTCCCTCAAGGAAATACTTGCGGACGAAGGATACGAGGTTGACACCGCCGAAGACGGCGCCATTGCCGAAGAGATGATAGACAAGGAGCATTACGATGTCATCTTCTGCGACATCAAGATGCCCGGAAAGGACGGCGAAGAGGTGCTGGAGTTCGTGACGGGGCAGGGCATAGACTCGGCCATCGTCATGATTTCCGGCCACGGCGACATCGACACCGCGGTGGAATGCATCAAGAAAGGCGCCTTCGACTTCATCCAGAAGCCGCTGGATCTCAACCGCATACTCATCACGGTGAAGAACGCCGGCGAGCGCACCACCCTTGTCAAGGACAACAAGGTGCTCAAGAAGAAAGTCTACGGGCAGGAGATGGTGGGATCTTCAGCCGCCCTGCAGCATATCCGGGACATCATCTCCAAGGTGGCTCCCACCGACGCGCGCGTGCTCATCACCGGTTCCAACGGTACCGGCAAGGAGCTGGTAGCCAGGAGCTTGCACGCCCTGAGCCTGCGTAGCGCCATGCCCTATGTCGAAGTCAACTGCGCGGCCATTCCCTCCGAACTGATCGAAAGTGAACTCTTCGGCCACGAAAAAGGCTCGTTCACCTCGGCCATCAAGCAGCACAAAGGTAAGTTCGAACAGGCCGACGGCGGCACCCTTTTCCTCGATGAGATAGGGGACATGTCCCTCGCGGCCCAGGCCAAGGTGCTGCGCGTCCTGCAGGAGAAGAAACTTTCGCGCGTCGGTTCCGACAAGGACATCAAGGTGGACGTTCGGGTAGTCGCCGCCACCAATAAGGACCTCAGGGCCGAGATAGAGAAGGGCAATTTCCGCGAAGACCTCTACCACCGCCTCAGCGTCATAGTCATCAAGGTGCCGTCGCTCGACGAGCGCAAGGAAGACATCCCCGAACTGGTGGATTATTTCGACAAACAGATCTGTGCCGAGAGCGGCAAGGGCACTGTCCCGTTCTCGCCCGAGGCCATTAAGGCCCTTCAGGACCGTTCCTGGCCCGGCAATATCCGCGAACTGCGCAACGTGGTGGAACGCCTCCTCATTCTGGGCGGCAATCCCGTCAGCGCATCCGATGTGGAGGAATTCTTCTAAAGAAATAGGAGAGCCGTTATAGCCGGCTTTTCTTGAAGGAGTACAGGATGTGGTTGTCGGTGGACACCAGCATCTCGTACCGATGCTTGCGTGGCCCTTCGGGCGAAGGCTCGATGACTACCGGTACTATGTAGCCCGGAGCCTCGTCGAGGAAGAGCTCGCGGCCCCTCGACTCGCTTTCGCACAGTATCTTGCCCCTTTTGTTCCTGCGCATTATGGCTTTGATGCTGGAATACGCCACACGGTCTGACACCATGGCCTTCAGGACATATTCCTGAATCATGTCGATGAAGGCGGGCAGGTAAACCAGCTCGTCGGAACTGGGCGTGCCGGCCGCCGAAATGGGGATGCTCACCACGTCCGTGGCCTTCTTGAGAGGGTCGACGTTCCTGCCGACGGGCCCTCCCTTCGAGAGGAACATGTAGGTGAATTCGTCGTCCGAGGCGAAATGCACGAAATAATAGAGACTGCCGTTCCTGAGCTGTTCGAATTCCGCGTCATCGCAGAATTCATACGGCGAGATGCGCCACCGGCTGGTGAATTCCGCCTTCAGCAGGGCGTCCAGGATGGGCTGCCCGGTGAGTACCACCTTGGTGGTCTTGGTGGGGAAGTCGGCGATGCGGTTGCTCTTCGTGTACACTTTTCCCTGACCCATGGCAGAAAGGGGCAGAAGAAGGAACGCGAGCAGTGCAAAATATTTCAGGAAATGGGCTTTCATCTCCAGCAAAGTTAAGAATTATTGATTAATTTTGTAAGCTTATGTCAGATTATATAGTATCAGCTCGCAAATACCGCCCCGACTCGTTCGAGGCCCTCATCGGACAGGACAACATAGCCCGTACGCTCAAGAACTCCATCCAGAGGGGGCAGCTCGCCCACGCGTACCTTTTCTGCGGTCCCCGCGGAGTGGGCAAGACCAGCACGGCGCGCATCTTCGCCAAGACCATCAACTGCTCCAATCCGGGCAGCGACCTTGAGCCCTGCGGCGAGTGCGAATCCTGCCTTTCCTTCCAGGAAGGCCGGTCCTACTGCATCCACGAGCTGGACGCCGCCTCCAACAACAGCGTCGAAGACATCCGCACCCTGCTCGAGCAGGTGCAGATTCCGCCGCAGGTCGGCAGGTACAGCGTATATATAATCGACGAGGTGCACATGCTCAGCACGCAGGCCTTCAACGCCTTCCTCAAAACCCTCGAGGAGCCGCCCGCACACGCGATCTTCATCCTCTGCACCACCGAGAAGCACAAGATCCTTCCCACCATCCTCTCCCGCTGCCAGACCTACGACTTCAACCGCATCTCCATTCCGGACATGATGCGCAACCTGCGGGAGATAGCTCAGAAAGAGAATATCAAAGTCGATGACGAAAGCCTCCATGTAATATCGCAGAAGGCCGACGGCGCCATGCGCGACGCCCTCACCCTCTTCGACCAGAGCGTGGCGTTCTGCGGCACCGACATCAAATATGCCGATGTCATCCGCAACCTCGGAGTCATCGATTTCGAATACAATTTCCGCCTGGTGGACGCCTTCCTCGCCGGAGACTATGCCACGGCCCTGCTGCTGTTCGACGAAATCCTGGGCAAGGGCTTCAACGCCCTGCACTTTGTGGGCGCCCTCAGCAGCCATCTGCGCGACCTTCTGGTGGCCCGCACCGGCGGCCTCGAGGCCCTTCTCGACCAGCCCGATTCCTTGAAGGAGCGCTACCGCGAACAGGCCGCGCGCTGTTCCGTCAAGTTCCTTTACGACGCCCTCGGCGTAACGGGGGACTGCGAGGCCGGCTACAGGATGAGCTCCAACCAGCGCCTGCACATAGAGTATGCGCTCATGCGCCTTTCCTTCCTGGAGAAGGCCCCGGCGGCAACGGCAGCCGCACCTTCGGCAGCACCGGCGCCTGTGGTAGCTCCCGTCGCCGCAAAGGCTCCGGCCGCTCCTGTCACTCCGGCAGCATCCCCGGCGTCCGCGGCTCCTGTAAAGAGGCCGACGCCCGCTCCGGCACCGAAACCGGAACCCGCAGCTGAACCGGCTCCCGCACCGGCACCTGTAGCAACTCCCGCTCCCATCGAAGACGCGATCGAAATCCTTCTGGACTCTCCGGAACCGGTTAAGGCCGCTCCCGCGCCTGCAGCCGCTCCGGCGCCGAAGGAGAGCCCCGCCGCTCCGGCGCCCGCGCCTGTTGAAATCAGCGCTGCGCCAGCTGAAGCTCCCGCCGCCCCGGCACCCGCCCCCGCTGAAGCCCCCGCCGGGCCTGCGCCGCGCAGAAGGGGCGCCGCCGCATCCAAGATAGCATCCCTCGTGAAGGACGACTCCACCGCCGCTACCCAGGCTGAGCCGGCAGCACCCACCGTGCACGCCGCCGGAATCCCGGAGGACGAAGAAATCACCGGCAGGTGGAAAGAATTCGTGGAAAAAGTCTCCGCCGGCAAGCCCCGCCTCGAAAGCACCCTGTCCGAAGCCAGGCTCGAGGTGGCAGAGGGCGAAGGCTGCAAGATCCTCACCTTCGAGGTCATCAACGACGCTCAGAAACTCTGGATAGAGCAGAAAATCCTCCGCGATCTCGAAAAGAGCTACAGCGAGCTGCTCGGCACCAGGAGCCTCCGCCTGGCCGTTAAGGTGCGTCCGGCCGAAGAAATGGAGCAAAAGATCTACATGCCCGAAGAAAAGGCACAGGACTTGATGGACAAGAATCCCGAGGTCCGCAAACTCGTGAAAGACCTCGGACTCGATACAAAATAGAACGACATGAAACTCCGCTGCGAAAACCTGGTCAAGAAATACGGCGTCCGTACCGTTGTAAAGGGCGTTTCCATGGAAGTGGAACAAGGGGAAATCGTCGGTTTCCTCGGCCCCAACGGCGCCGGCAAGACCACCAGTTTCTACATGATAACAGGGCAGATAGTGCCGAACGACGGGCGCATCTTCCTCGACGACGAGGAGATTACCCGCCTGCCCATGTACAAGCGCGCCCAGAAGGGCATAGGCTACCTCCCGCAGGAAGCTTCGGTTTTCCGCAAGATGAGCGTGGAAGACAACATCCTTTCCGTGATGGAAATGTCCGGGATGTCCAAGCCGGAGCGCATGGAACGCCTAGAGGACCTGATAGCGGAATTCAACCTCTCCAAGGTGCGCAAGAGCAAGGGAATACAGCTCTCGGGAGGCGAGAGGCGCCGCTGCGAGATAGCACGCGCGCTCGCCATCGACCCCAAGTTCATCCTGCTCGACGAGCCCTTCGCCGGGGTGGACCCCATCGCCGTGGAAGACATCCAGTACATCATCGCGAAGCTCAAATACAAGAACATAGGCGTGATCATCACCGACCACAACGTGGGTGAAACCCTGGCCATCACCGACAGGGCCTACCTGCTTTACGAGGGAACCATCCTGCAGCAGGGCACTCCCGCCTCGCTCGCGGCCGACGAGGACGTACGCACCAAATACCTCGGTAGCGGCTTCGTGCTCAAACGTTCCGTTTCCGTGGAAAGGGCCATGAGGGAACATGGTCTGATCCAGTAAGAATGACAACACTAAAACATAACCGAAAATGGCAAGAAAAATCGTTGAATGCGTGCCCAACTTCAGTGAGGGGCGCGACAGATCGGTAATTGACGGCATAGCCCGCGCCATCACCTCCGCAAGGTCGGCGTCCGGCGAAGGCGTGAAACTCCTGGACATCGATCCCGGAGAGGCCACCAACCGCACCGTAATCACCTTCGTGGGCTCTCCCGAAGCCGTGTGTGAGGCCGCCTTCCAGGGCGCAAAAAAGGCGCAGGAACTCATAGACATGACAAAGCATCACGGAGCCCATCCGCGTTCCGGAGCCACCGACGTGCTTCCTATCGTGCCCGTGTCGGGCATCACCCTGGAAGAGTGCGCGGAGCTCGCCCGCGGAGTGGCGAAGCGCATGTGGGAAGAACTGGGGATACCCTGCTACTGCTACGAAGCTGCGGCCTTCACCCCCGCCCACAGGAACCTTGCCGCCTGCCGTGCAGGCGAATATGAGGCCCTGCCAGAGAAGATCGCCGGCAGCAACAAGCCCGATTTCGGCCCCGAGACCTTCCATGCCGATCCCGCCATGCGCACCCCGGAAGAGCAGAAGCAGTGGGAAATCATCGCAAAGAGCGGCGCCAGCAACGTGTCGGCCCGCAACTTCCTGGTGGCGGTGAACTACAATCTGAACACCGTCTCCACCCGCAAGGCCACCTCTATCGCCTTCGACGTGCGCGAAAAGGGACGCAAGGCCCGCGAGGGGGGCAAGCTCACCGGCGCCCTCCTGAAAGACGCCGACGGCAACCAGCTCTGGACCCCCGGCACCCTCAAAGGCACCAAGGCAATCGGCTGGTACATAGATGAATACGGCATCGCCCAGGTGAGCATGAACATCACCGACATAGACGCCACCCCGCTCCATGTCGCTTTCGACGAGGTCTGCGCAAAGGCACAGGCCCGCGGCATCAGGGTGACAGGCGCCGAGATCGTCGGCCTGGTTCCCAAGAAGGTGCTTACCGACGCCGGCAGATATTATCTCGAGAAACAGGGCCGGAGCACCGGCATAAGCGAGGATGAAATCCTCAAGATAGCCGTCAAGAGCATGGGCCTGGGCGACCTCAAGCCCTTCAATCCACGCGAGAAGGTGATCGAATTCCTCATGGAAGACGAGGCTGAGGCCGCGGCGCGCGAGAAGCTGGTGCGCATGAGCATCAAGGGCTTCGCCGAGGAAACCGCATCCGAGAGTCCCGCTCCCGGCGGCGGCAGCGTAAGTGCCGTCATGGGCGCCTTCGGCGCCGCCCTGAGCACCATGGTCGCCAATCTTTCGGCCGGCAAGCGCGGCTGGGACGAGCGCTGGAAAGAGTTCTCCGACTGGGCCGACAAGGGCCACGCCGTAATGGTGCGCATGCTCGAGCTTGTCGATGAAGACACCCGTTCCTTCGAAGGCATCATGGAGGCCATGGGCATGCCCAAGGGCACTCCCGAAGAGAAAGAGGCCCGCGACCTTGCCCTCGAAGCTGCCACCCTGCATGCCGCGGAGGTTCCGCTCGAGACCATGAAGACCGCAATGGAGGTCTTCCCGATAGCCAAGGCCATGGCCCGCGACGGCAATCCCAATTCGGCGTCCGATGCCGGAGTGGGGGCCCTTGCAGCCCGTGCCGCCGTGAGGGGAGCCTTCCTCAACGTGAAGATCAACGCCGGAGGCCTCGCCGACACCGCGAAGGCGGCAGCCCTTATCGAAGAAGGCCGCGCCCTGTGCGAGCAGGCAGAGAAGGAAGAGGCTGAAATACTTGAACTTACCAGACTTTAAACCGCATAATAAATGACTTTCCAGGAGGAAATACTGGCAGGAATCCCTCAGGACCGCCTGCCCGAAGCAAAACCCTACGACAAGGATATTAATCACGCTCCGAAGCGCAAAGATATATTAACTCCCGCCGAAAAGGAACTGGCGCTGCGTAACGCCCTCCGCTATTTTCCGGAGAAGCTTCACGCGCAGCTTGCACCCGAGTTCGCGCAGGAACTGCACGATTACGGCCGCATCTACATGTACCGCTATCGCCCTTCCTATAAGATTTACGCGCGCCCGATAAACGAGTATCCCTGCAAATGCGTCCAGGCAGCGGCCATGATGGCCATGATCCAGAACAATCTGGACGAAAGGGTAGCCCAGCATCCCCACGAGCTCATCGTGTACGGGGGCAACGGCGCCGCTTTCCAGAACTGGGCGCAGTACAGACTTACCATGCAGTATCTGGCAAGCATGACCGATGACCAGACCCTGGCCATGTACAGCGGCCTTCCGATGGGGCTCTTCCCCAGTCACAAGGACGCTCCCAGGGCCGTCATCACCAACGGCATGGTCATCCCCAACTATTCCAGCCAGGACAACTGGGAGAGGTTCAACGCCATGGGAGTGAGCCAGTACGGCCAGATGACCGCTGGCAGCTGGATGTACATAGGCCCGCAGGGCATAGTGCACGGCACCACCATCACCGTCATGAACGCCGCCCGCAAGCAGTTGTGGAAGAGAGGACTCGAGGGCACCGAGGAAGAACGCCACGGCATGCTCTTCGTAACAGCGGGCCTCGGAGGCATGTCCGGCGCCCAGCCCAAGGCGGGCAACATCGCCGGTGTGGTGAGCGTCACCGCCGAAATCAATCCTTCTGCCGCGCAGAAGCGCTACGACCAGGGCTGGGTTGACGAGCTCCACACCGACCTGACTGAACTCATGGACCGCATCCGCAAGGCCACGTCATCGAAGGAAACCGTCTCCCTTGCCTACGTGGGCAATGTGGTCGACCTCTGGGAGAGGCTCGCCGCCGAGGGCGTCAAAGTGGACCTCGGTTCCGACCAGACCTCCTGCCACAACGTGTATGCAGGCGGCTATTATCCCGCCGGCTACAGTTTCGAGGAGAGCAAGCGCATGATGGCCGAAGAGCCCGAAAGGTTCAAGGAGGCCGTCCACGCATCGCTCCGGAGGCACGTTGAGGCCATCAACAAGCTCGCCGCCGAAGGCATGTACTTCTTCGACTATGGCAACGCCTTCCTCCTGGAGGCCTCCAGGGCGGGTGCGGATGTGCTCAATGCGGACGGAAGCTTCAGGTATCCCTCCTACGTGCAGGACATCATGGGCCCGATGTACTTCGACTACGGTTTCGGCCCGTTCCGCTGGGTGTGCATGAGCGAAGATCCGGCCGACCTGGCCCTCACCGACCGCCTGGCGATGGACGTGCTCCGCGAGGAAGCCGTTTCCGCCCCTGCGGAAATCCGCGGCCAGATGCACGACAACGTAAAGTGGATAGACGAGGCCGGCAGGAACAAGCTCGTGGTGGGCTCGCAGGCCCGTATCCTCTACGCCGACTGCGAGGGCCGCACCAAAATCGCCCTTGCCTTCAACGAGGCCATCAAAGACGGCCGCCTGAAGGCGCCGGTAGTGCTCGGGCGCGACCATCATGACGTGTCCGGCACCGACTCTCCCTTCCGTGAGACGTCCAACATTTACGACGGCAGCAGCTTTACCGCCGACATGGCCGTGCAGAACGTAATCGGCGACGGCTTCCGCGGCGCCACCTGGGTGAGCATCCACAACGGCGGCGGCGTCGGCTGGGGCGAGGTCATCAACGGCGGCTTCGGCATGGTGCTCGACGGCAGCGACGACAGCGACCGCCGTCTGCGCTCGATGCTCTTCTGGGATGTGAACAACGGCATCTCGCGCCGCGCCTGGGCCCGCAACGACGGCGCCCTCTTCGCTATCAAGCGCGCGATGGAGGTGTGCCCCGAGTTGCACGTGACGTTGCCGAACTTCGCGGATGACAATCTGATTGAATCAATGTTTTAATGAATACCGTAGGGGCGAATGATTATTCGCCCCTACCATTCACCATAATCGAAAATGCCCAAATTCCGGTATCAATTTCTCGTTTTCGTCGTTCTTCTGACGGCGATTCTCGCCGGTTGCCACAAAAAGCCCGCCCCTATCGTCATCACTCCGGACATCGAGAAGAACCATCTGGAGCGGAACCATATCTTCGGGAAGGTCAAATCCTTGGAGACGGAGACGTTCAACTTGCAACGGGACTCCCTGTCGGTGAAAGACACGGCGGACCTGAAAAAGTTGCTCGCGGCATGCGATTCGTTATGCGATGTACCCGACTATTCCAGTTCGAGTCAGCGTTACACCTCCGACGGCTACCTGTTGGAGTTCGTCAAGCACGGGCATATTGGCAACGCCTATTACCGCACCTACACCTACGACAACGAGGCGCGCATCACGGCATGGAACGAGTACGGCTATGACAGCACGTTGGTCTCCCACGGCACCTACACCTACGACCGCAACGGGTTCCTCGTGGGCGAGAAGATCTATCAAGGCGACAGTTTGGTGATGTCGTTCGCGCACACCACCGACGGCATCGGCAACGCAATACGCACCGTGCAGACCTTCGGCGACCTGCAGACCGCGACGGAGAACAAGTTCAACGAGCAGGGTCTGGTCACGCAGATTACCGAATACGAGCCCGACGGCAAGGTCTTCAAGACCGCGAAGATCGAGTACGACAACTACGGCGACGAGGTCAACCGCTGCGTGTATAAGGCCGGCAACCAGATGATTGAATACACCTACACGGAATACGCCCAAGACGGTCGCGTGCGCAAGGTCATCTACGAGGACAAGCTGCACCACGTCAAGGAATTCCACTACTTCTTCGACTACGACGCGAACAAAAACTGGCAGACGGAGGTCTGCGCGGTCGATGGCCGGATTGTGTATGTAAAACAACGAAAATTCACCTATTACGAATAAACATTAAACAGTAAACCTTAAACCTTAAACTAAAAACAATGGATTTAAGCAAGATTTTATCGATCACAGGCAAAGGAGGCCTGTTCAAATTCCTTTCCAAGACCCCGAACAGCTTCATCGTGGAGGGGTTGGATGACGGCAAGCGTTTCCCCGCGTTCTCCAACGACGGCGTGGCCGCATTGGACAACATCGCCATTTTCACGGAAACCGACGAGGTGCCGTTGCAGACCGTTTTCCAGAACATCTACCGCAAGGAGGATGGCAAGAAGATGGTGATGCCGAAAGACAACAACGCCATCAAGGCTTACTTCGCCGAGATTCTGCCCGAGTACGACCGCGACCGCGTTTACGTCTCCAACATGAAGAAGGTGTTCACCTGGTACAACATCCTCGTGGAGCACGGTTTGGTGGATTTGGAAGAACCCGCCGAGGAGCCCGCCGAGGAACAAACCGACAACGAATAATCCCCGTTTGTAGAGACGCGCCCCCCCGCGTCTCTACAATTACCATTAAACCATAACCATTAAACCTTAAACCTTAACCATTAAACCTTAAACCTTAACCATTAACCATTAAACCTTAACCCATAACCATTAAACCTTAAACCTTATGAGAGAAAACCGTCCCTGGATCATCTGGCTGACCATTGCCGCCGTCATGCTCGCCGGCGTGGGTGTCTTCTTCTACTACAACTTCTTCCGTCAGTCGAAGTCGGAGCTGATCGAGGCCATCCCGACGGATGCGGCGTTCATCTTCGCCCTGAACGACAACGACGGATTCGTCTCCGCCACGCGGGAGGTGACGCCCTACCTGAACGAGCTGTTCGTGATGGACGCGCTGCCCGCCTACGAGACCATGCGCGGCAAGCTGCCCACCGGGGAGTACGACCTCACCGTCTCTGGCCACGCCAGCAACGAAGGGGTCAGCGTGCTGTTCAACATGCACGCCGACAAGGCGGCTTTCAAACGGCTTCTGCGCGCCCTCAGCATCGACCCTAACAACTACATCTCCTTCGAAGGGAGCCGTATCTACACCTACGGCACCAACTTCAAGAGCATGAAGTTCGTCTATATCAACCACATCATCTCCATCTCCCCGGACGTCGAGCTGCTCAAGCGCGCCATCGTGCAGCACGCCCATCCGAAGGACCTGCTCTCTGACAAGCAGTTCAAGGAGATGTACAACCTCACGGAGAAGAACCGCAAGCAGAACTGGCTGATTATCAACCCCGAACGCTACACCCCATACCTCTCCAGCTTCCTGACCGAGGATTTGTCGAAAAAGCTTTCCAACTGTCTGAAGGAGGCGGGTTGGACGGCGTTGCAGCTGCGATTCTCCGGCAACGAGATGTTTCTGTCGGGATATGCCAGGCAAAAAGATACGGGAAGCGGGGATTTCATGGCGCTTCTCGGCAAACAGGCGAACTCCGGCACTCCGGATGTCGCCTCTTTATTCCCTTGCCAAGCAAACTGGTACGCCCACTCCGTCGGTGCGAAGATGTGGACGCGGATGGTGCATGCATCACCCGAAATCACCGAGAAAGAAGCGTCTTTCATGATAACCAACCTGTCGCCGAAAGCTACCGGCAGCTTTTCCCTGCGTGCCGACTCCTGCGACTACGCCTACTGCGTCGTCCTCCCCGACAGCAGCAACATCGAATTCCTGACCGCCCTCTACTGCGGCGACACCCACAAGTCGGACTCTGTCCGCAGTGCGAACCCCAACGGCATCTACCCCACCCCGCACAAGCTCTCGCCCATGGTCCCGGCCATCGCCGCCGACTCCTTGGGATGGGTGTTGGTCTGGAACGACGCCCTGGTCTTCGCCCCCTCCGTTGAAGCGGCCACCTTCTTCCTGAACAACGTCAAAAAGAACGGGAATCTGACCCAGAACCGTTACTATCCCTTTGTCGACGAAGCCGTCGCGTCCACGTCGCTGTTCAACTTCGTGCTCTTCAACGACGAGAGCGCCAACGGCCTCGGCTCACAGCTATCCGAGAAGGGCAAAGCCACCCAATTCGGGAAAGGCCTCCACATCTTCTCCCTCAGCTGCGACGCCATGGAGAAAGGGCAGCATTTGTTGCCGGTGAACCTGTACCTTTTGTTTTAGTTAGCAGTTAGCAGTTAGCAGTTAGTAGTTAGCGGAAAACACTCATCTTTTTTTCGTTGTAACTGCTTGATTACAAGAGTGTGGAATTTTTGATGAAAGTTTGATAGGTCATCAAAAGTCTACACAGCGTTCCCCGTGTTGTATCTTTGCCGTCGAAATTGTGACTTGTGACTTGTGATTTGTGATTTGTGATTTGTGATTTTGCCCGGATACAACCAGATTTTCTCTGATTTTCTATAATGATTTTCTCAGATTTCTACGCGCAGCGTACCCCATCAATACGCGCAGCGTATTCAATCATTACGCGCAGCGTACCCGGCAGCTCTTAGAAGTCGGAATTGACCTCCAGGGTCTCGACCTTGGAGTTTTTGCCGTCGATGTAGGAGATGACCACCGGGGAGGTGCTGTGGTAGCTGCACTTGGAGAGGATGATGGTGTTGCAGGCCTGCGTGACGGTGTCGGTGTCGGTCTGCCATTTGGAGTAATCGGAGGTGTACTTCACATAGACGGGTTCGTCCTTGATTTTGTTGACCTCCTGCGTGATTTCCCCGTACTTGTCGGAGAGGCGTCCTTGAAGGTCGGGGTAGGTGAACTGCGTGCTCAGGCTGAAGAAGACATCGACCTTATAGACGAGGTGGGTCTTGGCGGCGGAGCGGATTTCGAGTTTCACGCGTTCGCCGGCGAAGGTGCCCTTCATCACCGTGTAGTTCGGTTTCGTGTGGCTGACATCCTCCACGAAGCCCTTGCCCTTCAGTTT
>JAILQG010000083.1 GCA_024699055.1 Bacteroidales bacterium | reverse complement strand
TCCTACACCATTCCTGATGACCCGTGGTTCACCCGCGGCCATTTCCCGGGATACCCGGTGGTTCCGGGCGTTATTGTCTGCGAGATAATGGCGCAGGGCAGCGTGCTGCTCATCCCGCGCGAGCTTCTGGTCGACAACCTTGCCATGTACGGCGGGCTCGACGAAATCAAGTTCAAGAATTCGGTGTTCCCCGGCGACAAGGTGTGCGTACACTCACGTCTAACCGCACTCCGGCCCCCGCTCGTACTGGTGGAGTCGGAAGCCAAGGTGAACGGCAAACTGTGCTGCAAGGGGACGCTCAAATTCATGCTCGTCCCCAAAGATAAACTCGGTATATAACAAGGGTTTACGCCTTGTCGGCTGCCATTGCGGCTTCCACCTCGTCGGGCGAGGCGGGCAGGCGCGTGCCACCCGTGCGACGGGCGCCGTCTTCGGTAACCAGCACGTCGTCTTCAAGACGGATGCCGCCGAAGTCAAGGTAGCCCTCTTCGAGAGCCGAGTAGTTCACGTGGCCCTTGTCGGTGCCGTTCTTCTTCCACAGAGCGATCAGGTCGGGAATGAAGTAGATGCCGGGCTCGTCGGTGATGACGTTGCCTGGCTGCAGGCGGCGGGCCATCCTGAGGCTGCCGATGCCGAGCTGCCTGATGCGCTTCTGGTCGTCGTCGTAGCCCACCAGATCCTCTCCCAGGTCTTCCATGTCGTGCACGTCCAGACCCATGTTGTGGCCAAGTCCGTGAGGCATGAACAGGCCGGCTATTCCGAGCTCCATCATCTCGTCGATATCGCCTTTGACAAGGCCGAGCTGCTTCAGGTTCTCGAGCATGTGGCGGCATGCGGCCAGGTGCACGTCGCGGTAGGCCACGCCGGGCTTGATGAGGCTGAAGGCCAGCTCATGGCACTCGTACACCGTCTGGTAAATATCCTTCTGCTTCTGCGTATAGCGGCCGGAGGTGGGATAGGTGCGGGTGAAGTCGGAGGCGTAGTGCGAATTGCTCTCGGCACCGGCGTCGACGACCATCAGTTTGCCGGGGACAATGGGGAAGTCGTGCCCGTGGTTGTGGAACACCTCGCCGTGCTGGGTGAGGATGGTGGCGAAGGAGATTCCCCAGCCTTCCGCCAGGGTGACGCCTTCCATTTCGCCTACGATTTCCTGTTCTATGCGGCCGGGGCGTATGCCCTTCCTGGCCACCGTGTGCATCTTCTGGCCGAGCACGCCGGCAGCGTCGATTTCCACGATTTCCTCGGGCTGCTTCACCAGGCGCATCTTGATGATCGCCCTGATGAGGGCCTCCGACGGCTTGTCTATGCCGAGGCTCTGCAGCTTGAGGGTGTTGTAGTAGCGGCTGGGCGGGATGGTGTGAACGGGACGGCCTTTCACTATTGCGGAGCTCACCACCAGGTCGAGCTTGGAATAGGGAGCCGATGCGGCCACTCCGATTTCGGCGGCGCGGCTGGCCACCGAAGGCTGCGGGCCCATCCAGATGATGTCATCTATGCTGACGTCGTCGGCGAACAGCGTTTCCTCGCCGGTTTCGAGGTCGATGGTGGCGGCGAAACGAGGTTCGTCTATTCCGAAATAATACAGCCAGGTGCTGTCCTGACGGAATTTATAGCAATTGTCTTTGTACTGGGCCGGGGCTTCTGCATTGCCGATGAAGACGGCGATGCCCTTCTGGCCTTTCAGCAGCTCGGCGAGCTGCTTCCTGCGTGCGGCATAGATGGCTTTGGAGAACATGGTGTTATTTGGTTTATGCTTACAAATTTAAGAAATTAAACGTTTACTTTTTTTGACAAACGGATTTTGTTTCGGAACTTGGCCCCGATGGACGGGAGACTGAAGGGAATAGGCTTGCTGGAGGCATTGAGGGCCGTGGCCGACCTCGCCATGCCGCGCACCTGCGTGGTGTGCGGGCGGAAGCTCCTGCTGAGGGAGGAGCATATCTGCACCGAATGCGAGATCGGCCTGCCCCTGACTTATTTTGCGAAGCTGCGGGAGAACCCCATGGCGGCAGCCTTCAACTCAATGATACAAAGCGAGATAGATTCGGCCGGCGAAGATGCCGCCTATGAGCCTTACAGCTATGCCGGCAGCCTGCTGTTCTACTCCGGCAGCTCCTCTTACAAGAACATTCCGAGGCGCCTCAAATACGGCCGCGACTTTTCCGAAGGGAGCCATTTTGCGGCCATGCTTGGAAGGGAACTCGCCTCTTCCCCTCTGTTTGCAGACGTGGACGCGGTTGTCCCCGTTCCGCTGCACCGCGCGCGAAGATGGCGGCGCGGTTACAATCAGGCGGAGGTCATAGCCCGGGCGGTGGCGAAGGAACTGCACGTGCCGTTGAACACTTCGGTGCTTGCACGCGTGCGCAAGACCAAAACCCAGACCAGGCTCCACCGCAGCCAGCGTTATGCCAATGTCAAATCGGCCTTCATGGCCGACTGCAGCACCCTAGGCGCATGCCGGCATCTGTTGCTTTTGGACGACGTGTTCACTACCGGAGCCACCTTGTGCGCCTGCGAAAGGGCCCTGCGGGCCGCCCTGTGCGAAAGGTTCGGGCTTGAAGAGGGCCGCCGGATACGCATCTCCGCCGCCACGTTGTCGTTTGTGGGGAAGTAATGGCTACGGATGCTGGGCGTCACCCGTAATCAGCTGATACGCAAGGCGTTCCGCGCCGGACTCGAGATAGATGATGCCGCAGTAGCTGAAGCCGTGCTTGAGAATGTTATGCTGCATTATGGTGTTGTCGCGGTGGGTGTCGACCTTGATGTTGCCGCAGCGGGACAAGGCGAAAGCCATTGTCGCGTCGAACACTCCGTGGGATTCCGGAGCGGACGCAAGGCGGTGGATGACCGCATACGGGCTGTCAGCATCGAGCCAGGCGCCATCGTAAATGGTGTTGTACGTGGGCTCGATCCCCTGTATGAAGGCGAAATACGCAAGCGGCTCGCCGCCCTCGTCGGGCACCACTACGAAGCCATAGCCCTCGCGTATGTCCTCCTCTATCAGCTCCCGCGAAGGATAGCCGTCGGTCCACTGGTGCAGGTTCCCGCTGGAGCGCATGATTCCGCGGGCCTTGTCGACAAGGTCCATGATCACATCGATGTCTCCGATTGCGGCGGAACGGGTCTTCATATCGGTCTCAGTTTTTCAAATATATCACTTTTGGGCGGAATATTTTTTATATTTTTGTGGAAAATACCCCAGCAATGAGAAAATTCCTGTTTATACTCTCCGCCCTGATTGCCGCAGCTGCCTGCTCCGGCAACAAAACCAAGATTGAAACCGGGGTTCCGGAGAAAGTAAAACCATCCAAGAATGTCATTCTCATGGTCTCCGACGGCACTTCCACCAGCCTTTTCGCCGTAGCCCGCTGGTACAAGCGCTACATGACCGGAGACCTCGAGCTTCCGCTGGCTTTGGATCCCTACATCTGCGGCCTGGTGCAGAGCCGCCTGTCGAATTCCATCATCCCCGACTCGGCTCCCGCAATGTCCGGCTACACCACGGGCGTGCCGTCGCGGCAGGGCAACATCTCGATATATCCCGAAGCCCAGCCGAATCAGGATGTAGTCCCCGTGGACGCATCCAGGACCTACCAGCCCGCCACAACCGTGCTGGAGGCCGCCAGGGTGCTCAAGGACAAGGCCACCGGCGTGGTGTCGACTGTAGTGTTCCCGCACGCCACCCCGGCAGCTACGGCAGCCCACGGGGCCAGGAGGAACCGCTATCACGACCTCGGAAGGCAGATGGCCAACCAGAACCTTGACGTGATGTTCGGAGGCGGCACCAACATCCTCGACGACGACATGCGCGAGGCCATACTCAAAAGCGGAGCTACCCTCCTGGAAAATGACGTCGACGCCTTCCGCGCCTTCGACGGCGACAAACTCTGGGCGGTGTTCAACGAAGACTACATGGAGTTCGAAATCGACCGTGACGATTCCACCGAACCTTCGCTCAGCGAGATGACCGAAAAGGCCATCAGCATCCTGAGCAAGGACCCGGACGGTTTCTTCCTCATGGTCGAAGGCAGCAAGGTGGACTATGGCGCCCATTCTAAAGATCCGGTCGAGACCATCACCGAGTTCATCGAGTTCGACAATGCGTTCAAGACGGCCCTGGAATTCGCAAAGAAAGACGGCAACACCACGATAGTCGTGCTCTCCGACCACGGCAATTCGGGCATCACCCTGGGCGACGCCCATTACCGCAATTATTCAGCCAAAGGTGTCGATTCCATGTTCGTCGGCATCAAGGACTGCCGCATCTCTTCCGCCAAGATGTCCAAGACCCTTCAGAAATGCCGCGAGGACGAAATCCCCGTCATCTTCAAGGAGAAGGCCGGAATGGACCTCGATCAGGGGGAACTCGCCGCCATCAAATCGTGCATGACCCGCACCGAAGGCAACTACATGGAGGTGTCCAATTCCTGGAATCTCCAGAATGTGATCTGCACCATCTTCACGCGCCGCACCCATATCGGCTTCACCAGCGGCAACCATACCGGCGAGGATGTCTACCTGGCAATCTACAACCCCAGGGGTGAAAGGCCCGCCGGCATCATTACCAATACGGAGCTCAACGATTACCTATGCAAAGAGCTGGGATTCCCCTCCCGCCAGGTGCTGGTCGACCTTACCGACAAGCTGTTCGTCTCGCACCTGCAGGTGTTCGACGGCTGCGAGCTCGTGGTCGTCCCCGCTGAAAACTATCCCACCCTCTTCGTCCGCAAGGACGGCCGCCAGCTCCGCATACCTGCCTATCATTCAGAGTGTTACTTCTCTGAGGTCGAAGGCGAGGAACGTGTGGTGGCCACTCCCTGCCCCGTTGTATACATGCAGGAAAACGGCCAGTTCTATCTGGACACATCCCTAGCAGAACTGTTCAAATAACAAACATTTCTAATAACATAGCATCATGAAAGACCTTAAAGGAACAAAGACCGAGAAGAACCTGCAGGAAGCTTTTGCAGGCGAGTCCCAGGCACGCAACAAGTACACCTATTTCGCATCGAAGGCAAAGAAGGAAGGCTATGAGCAGATAGCCGCCATCTTCCTCGAGACAGCAGAGAACGAAAAAGAGCACGCCAAGCTCTGGTTCAAGTATCTTTGCGGAGGCGAAATCCCCGACACCCCGGCCAACCTCAAGGCTGCCGCCGACGGCGAGAACTTCGAGTGGACCGACATGTACGACCGCATGGCAAAAGAGGCCGAGGAAGAAGGCTTCAAGGAGATTGCCGCCAAGTTCCGCATGGTAGGCGCCATCGAGAAGCACCACGAGGAGCGCTACCGCAAGCTCGCCGAAAACATCAAGGACGGCGTAGTCTTCTCGCGCGACGGCGACCGCATCTGGATATGCCGCAACTGCGGACACATCATGATCGGCCCCAAGGCCCCCGAAATGTGCCCGTGCTGCAACCACCCGAAGAGCTACTTCGAGCTGCGCGCAGAGAACTATTAGTATACGCGAAGCACCACGACTGAAGCGGCGGGAAGCTCCACGGTGAGTTTCCTGCCGTTCTTCTTGATGCCGGTGAACGCCGCCGGAGCGACCTTGCCGGCGTCGGCGCCGAAGTCGTTGAAGTCGCGTATGTCTCCTGAAGTGAGGATCTCACCGCCGGCCGACGCGGGCACGAACCCGTCGAACTCCAGCTCCACAGTCTGCCCTTTCGCCAGGTCAGTGTTGGCCAGGGAGATGTTGTAAACCCCTGAATCCGAGCGGGATACACTGGCGCTCACACTGGGATAGCTCCTTCCGTCGGGAGCGGTTTTGAAGGCAGCGCCAACCTCGGACGGCACGAAGCGAGCGTTCTGGTGCACATTGTACATGCGGAACACGTGATAGGTGGGAGTGAGCACTATCTCGGAGCCCCTGGTCAGGATCATGGCCTGCAGCACGTTCACCATCTGTGCGATATTGGCCATCTTGAGACGCCCGGTATGGGCGTTGAAAATGTTGAGGGACAGCGCCGCCATGATGGCGTCGCGCATGGTGTTCTGCTGATACAGATGCCCCGGATTCGTGCCGGGTTCCACCTCCCACCAGGTGCCCCACTCGTCCAGCAGCAGATCCACTTCGCCCTTCGGGTCGAACTCATCCATGATGGCCTCGTGCCTGCGGAGCACGTCGTCTATTTCCACCGCCTTTCCCAGCAGGTTATAGTAGTCGGCATCGCTGAAGCTGGTGGCGGAACCCTTTGATTCCCAATTCATTGTGGAGTAATAATGAAGGGAGAGGCCATCCATGACGCCCCGCGCGTTCTGCATCAGCACCCTGGTCCAGTTGTAGTCGTAGTCGGAGGCTCCGCTCGCCACCTTGTAGAGGACGTTGCCGCTGAAATTGCGGCAGTAGGTCTGGTAGCGGCGGTAAAGGTCGGCATAGAATTCGGGCCGCATGCATCCGCCGCATCCCCAGCTCTCGTTGCCTATTCCCAGATATTTCAGTTTCCACGGTTCGGTGCGGCCGTTGGCCTTACGGAGTTCCGCCATCGGGCCGTCGGTCGCCGTCATGTATTCTACCCACTTGGCCAGCTCCTCGACAGTGCCGGAGCCCACGTTGCCCGAGATATACGGCTCTATACCAAGCATTTCGCAGAGATTCATGAACTCGTGCGTGCCGAAGGAATTGTCTTCGGTGGTGCCACCCCAGTTGGAGTTCACCATCTTGGGCCTGTTTTCCTGCGGGCCTATTCCGTCGCGCCAGTGATATTCGTCGGCGAAACAGCCGCCGGGCCAGCGGAGCACGGGCACCTTCAGTACCCTGAGCGCATCGAGCAGGTCTTTGCGGTAGCCGTCCACGTTTGGCACCGGGGAGTCTTTGCCCACCCAGATGCCGTCGTAGATACAGCGGCCCAGGTGTTCGGCGAACTGACCGTATATTTCGGCGGGAATAACAGGCTGGTTTTCAGCCTTTTCGTGGATACTTACCTTAACCTTCGCGTCGCTTGCGAAGCAGGCAGCGAAGAGCGCTGCGATTGCGATTATATGCTTTACGTTCATGCACAAAAATACTAAGTATTTGTGAACATTTCCGACAATAAAAAAAAGAAGTACGTTATTTAAAAGGAAATTCTTATATTTGCAGCCCAATCCGGGAAGTGGCGCAGTTGGTTAGCGCATGCGTCTGGGGGGCGCAGGGTCGCTGGTTCGAGTCCAGTCTTCCCGACATAAAGAATCCGGCAGAGAAATTTCTGCCGGATTCTTTTGTTTTTGTGAGTGTTGCGATTTACCTCAGGATATCGTTCAGGACACTGCCGGCGGCCATCTCGGCCCCTTCGCCGGCGCCCTGGATCACGAGCGGATACGGATGGTATGCGCTCCGGATGATGATGGCGTTCTCGGTGCCGAGGATGCGGAAGGCCGGATGGTTGCGCGGCACGTTGCGCACGGCGATCGACGCCCTGTAGCCGAGAGGCCTGCCAGGATCTTTCTCCAGAACGGCCAGATAGCGCTGGCGGCACTGCGAGCGGGCGGCGGCCTTTTCATCGGCATCGAACTGCGGCTCCATCTCCTGAAGGGCTCTGTAGAACTCTTCCAGCGGAATATCGGCATCCAGCAGCTCCGACGGCACGGCAGGCTTGATCTCGACGTCCGCCTCTTCCAGGGGAACACCGGCCTCGCGGGCCAGGATCAGCAGCTTCCGCAGGGCGTCCCTTCCTGAAAGGTCGAGGCGCGGATCTTTCTCGGTGAGGCCCTTTTCCTGGGCCCTGCGCACCGTTTCAGCGAAACTACCGGGATAGCGCGCATAGGAACTGAGAATCTGGTTGAGAGTGCAGCTCACCACCGCTTCTATGCCGAGGATTTCTTCGCCGGCGTTGGTACTCCGCGAGATGCCGTCGAGCAGCGGCAGGGCGCTTCCAACCGTGGTCTCGTAACGCACGAAACAGCCGTTTTCGGCCGCAGCTGCCATGATTGCAGCGTATTCCACGAAAGGTACCGCAAGCGAACGGCGATTGGATGTGACTATGTTGATGCCGTCGTGCAGCAGCCCCTCGAACTCGCGATACAGCGTCTCACTGTCGGTAAGGTCCACGAAGACGCTCCGGCGGGGTGCGGCGGACTTTACCGCGGCCACGAACGCACCCTCGTTCTCCATGGGTTCGCCTTTGTTTTCAAGCAGCTTCCCCACTTCTGCCGGGTCGATTCCGCCATTGTCCACAATGTAACGGCGGCTGTCGGCGATACCGGCTATCCGGAGCAGCTTCCCGCTCCGCATGGCGATAGTCGGCGCATTCTGCGACAGCATCTTTACGAATGCCTTCCCAACCGCGCCATAGCCTGCAATATACAGATTCACAACGCTTTGCGGCACGGTTTCAAAGAACTCGCGATGAAGGGCGGCAAGCGCCTGGCGCTCCACCGGAAGCGTTACCGACACATACACGTTGGTGCCGTCGGAAGAACTCGCAAGGGGTTTGATCCCGGCCTTTTTAAGGCAGTCCTCCACCCTGAGGCATGCGGCCTCCCCGTCCTGCGCATCTTCCGACACCAGGCAGATGAGGGCCTCTCCGCGAACCTTATCCCCGGTGCTGCACACGCCGGCCCAACCGCTGCCGCCGACTGCGGAGACGACCGTTCCGGGGTTCTCCGGCTCGAAAGTATTCCTGATTTCGATGGCAATTCCGGCATCCATGGCCGGCTGCACCGTGGGCCCGTAAAGCACCTTGGCACCGTGCGTGGCCATATCCAGCGCAGCGCGGTAGCTCATGGCAGGCACCGTGCGGGCAGCGGGGACGTCCTTCGGGTTGGCTGTCATTATGCCGGGGACATCCGTCCAGATCTGGAGGCTGTCGGCCCCGATGGCGGCGGCGTAGATGGCCGCGCTGAGGTCGGATCCGCCGCGGCCGAGGGTAGTGCGTTCGCCTTCGTAGGTGCTGGCGATGAAGCCGGGCGCCACGAACACATCCACCGTGGGTTCGAGCGACACCTGTGTGGATATATTGTTGTATGTCAGGTCTTTATGGTCTTTGATGACGAGGATGCGGGAATCGAGCCACTTGGTCATCACCCCGTCGCAGGCCAGCTTGCGGGCGATGATGCGGGTGGAAAAGATCTCCCCGAAAGTCACCATCTCCCCGACAGGGGCAGACGCCATTTCGGCAAAGAGCGCATGGCACTCGTTTTCGGCCTCGGCCCTTTCGGCACCGGTGAAGAGGCGCCTGATTATTTCGAGATGCTTTTCCTTCAGATCCCGGACGCCTCCGGCGAACTGCAGGGCGAGCTTTTCACCCTCGGCGCCTTCGGGAATTTCGAGATGCTGCCTTTCGGCGAGCCTGGCCAGCGACAGCAGTGCGTCGGTGCAACCCTTTATGGCAGAGCAGATAAGCACCACCCGGCCCTTTTTCGTCGCCTCTCCCACAATGTCGAGG
Organism: Bacteroidales bacterium; assembly: GCA_024699055.1. Taxonomy (GTDB): domain Bacteria; phylum Bacteroidota; class Bacteroidia; order Bacteroidales; family UBA932; genus Cryptobacteroides. Next base: position 596 of record JAILQG010000083.1, on the reverse strand, counting down.
ACGCGCGAAATATTGGTGGCGTTCGCAACCGAAGAACCGCCGAATTTGAGAACTTGAATCATGATTACAAATATAATCATATTAATTTTCTATTTTTGTAAAGCTTAAGAATCAGAATCATGAAAGTCGCTGTCGTAGGGGCTACCGGCCTCGTCGGAACAAGAATGTTACAGGTACTCGAGGAACAGAATTTCCCCGTTACCGAACTGTTACCGGTCGCATCGCCGAAATCGGTCGGCCGCAAGGTCCCCTTCAGGGGAAAGGAGTGGACGGTGATGTCGGCGGACGACGCCATCTCCCGGAAGCCGGCGCTCGCGCTGTTTTCGGCCGGAGGAAGCACCTCCGCTGAGCTCGCCCCGAGGTTCGCCGCCGTGGGCTGCCGCGTCGTGGACAACTCCTCCTTCTGGCGCATGGACCCGGACAAGAAGCTCGTCGTTCCCGAGATAAACGGGGACGTCCTCACCGCGGAAGACTACATCATAGCCAACCCCAACTGCTCCACCATCCAGATGGTCCTGCCCCTGCATCCCGTACATAAAGCGCTGGGAATCAAACGAATAGTGGTTTCCACCTACCAGAGCGTAACCGGCACGGGC
>JAILQG010000098.1 GCA_024699055.1 Bacteroidales bacterium | reverse complement strand
TATAACAGGAAGAAAAGCGACGCACCGATTACCGACACTATCGCACCCACGATGCTGCGCATGGTAATCTTCTCGCCGAACATCCAGTGAGACGGAAGCAGCAGGAGGATAGGCGTGGTAGACTGCAGCGTGCTGGCGATTCCTGCCGCCGTGTAACGCAGCGCCATGAGCGAGAAGCCGACGCCGAGCACCGGTCCGGTAAGCACCACTATGGCCATGGCACGCATCGACTTGCCATCGTGCAGGAACGCCGACATCCCGGGTTTAGGCTTTGTGACGAGCACCAGCGCAAGGCAGGCGATGAAGCCTGTAATGCAGCGTATCATATTGGCACTGAACGGAATGTAAATCTCTATGCCAGGCAGCAAATCGGCCGGGATTTCCTGCAGGTAATGGTTCATCCCTATTCCGCTGATGACGAGCCCCAGGCCCTGCCCCAGGGCGGCTCCTATACCCAGTAAGGCCCCTTTCAAGGGGATCTGCAACGAGACTTTCCTGCCGGCCTCATGCCCGTGCCCCATCACGGTAAGCCCGATACCGGACATGGTGACCACCATGGCCAGCAGGCTTTTCCAGGACAGGGACTGCCCCAGGATGAGCCATCCGAAAAAGGTGGCGAAAGCCGGAGCCAGAGTCATGAAAAGCTGCCCCGTCCGGGCTCCGATGATAACGTAGCTTCCGAGCAGGCATATATCTCCCAGGAAAAAGCCGATGAAGCCGCTGAGCGACAGCCACAACCATGTCTTCGCACTGGCGTGTACGGGATACGGGGCACCCAGAAGCACCCAGGAGAGCAAGGCGTACACCACTACCGAAATGGCCATACGCCAGGTGTTCATGACCTGCGCGCCGAGCCGTTTGCTGCTCACTTCGCTCCACAGCGACGCCACTGTCCAGGACAGTGCGACCCCTATGGAAATCAGTTCACCGAGGTATGCCACTTCACTTACAGGCTGAAGGATATTTCTTCATGGACGGGGATGCCGGAGGCGGTGAAACCGTCCACCACCGCGCGGTACTTTCCGCCGTACGACGGGGCGCGGAAAACAATCCTGGATGCCGAGCCGCGGGAAAGCGTCACTGCCGGGTGCCAGTAGAGCAGCTGCCTGAGGTCGGAATCGCCACCGGCAAGGCGCTCGCAGGTGTATGCCACGGGATATGAGGCCCCGTCGAAGTCCACGATGCGCACACCGCGGTCAAAGGCCAGCGAAGAGATGTCGCCCTTCGTGGTGACGAAGTTGGCCACGCCCTCATAGACTTTGCCCCCGAAGGAGTAGGTGTACGGGTAGAGCTGGATGTCACTCAACAGCATGGCGTCGAACGACAGCAGGTGGTCGATGTCGGTCACGGGAACGCCGTCGAGCAGGGCCATCACGTTGTGCGAGAACGCGGGATGCCACGAATGGGCGTCCTTGAACACCATGCGCAGTTCGCGAGCCCCGGAGGCGTCGCGGCGGACGCGCAGTTCGGGAATGATTTCCACTATTATCTCCTGCACCTTGGAAAAGCGGGTGTAATCGTCGAGATGGTACACTATCATGTCCTCATGATTGAGTATCAGGTTCTCGCGCTTGGGCATGAATTCGTAAAGGGTGTCGGCATTGCGCTCGGTACGCATGGCCAGCGACCTTGCGGTCAGCTGCGGGGCATATTCCGGCGAGAGCAGCAGCGGAGACGTCTCCACCTTTGTCCGCAGGAACTTATCTTCCGGCACGAAAGTGCAGTCGTAGCCGCCCTGGTTGCCCATGATTTCACAAACCAGGTCCCTGTGACCGTAGATGTTGTTGGTCTTGAACACGACCCTGCCGTCGGGGCCTATGTCGCTCAGGTAGGTATCTCCGGCCGAGCCGGGCGACGACACTATCGCCACCGCGGTGGGATCTTCCTTCACCCTGGCGGCATCGGGGCCGCTGATGAACGCGCTCACCACCTCGCCGTCAAACTCCGGAACAGCCTCGGCAGCGTATGCCGCGGCCATGGGCAGGAGCGCCTTGAAATTGCAGGCGTTGAAGGGGGCCGGAGCGGGCAGGCCGTCGTCGTGCCAGATGCTTACGGAAACCGAGGCCGAATCGGCCGCGAGAACGGTGAGCGCTTCTCCGTCGCAGGCGAGGGTCAGCAGGCCTGAACGGGAGCTCTTTCCCTCCCCAGAGGCGGGAACAGTGCCGTTTACGACCTTCACTCCCCCGGGCACACGGGCCGAGCTGCCGGTATTGTAGATGGCTATCTCCCCGGCATGTTCATAGGGCTTGAAGTCGGATTCACAGCGTTCCAGGGCGGTATATGCGAAGATGCGGTAGTTCCCGGTCGGCACGTTCAGAGGGATGGGGATCACCCCTGCGCCGCGCCCGTTCACAAGGGCTATCTTTGCGGTGACGGCGGTGCTGTGCGAAGAGGCTATCTCCACGTAGCAGATGCCGCTGGCCGCGGAGAGCTTTCCTTCCGCGTCAAGGCAGAATGCGGAACACCATATATTGTCGCCGGCCACGTATGCCCTCCTGTCGAGGGAAAGGTAGCAGCGCTCGAGTCCGCCCGCCCAAAGGCTGAGCGAACAGAGTGTCAATGCCAATGCCAGAATCGTCTTTCTCATTTTTCCCAATATTCGGGAGGAGTAGTCACTCCCCCAAGTTCGCGACAGTCGACGCACCTCGCCTTGATCCATCGCACCGCGCCGTTTTCGCCATTGTCGTCGACCGGCCTGTAACCGAGATTATACCAGCTTCTCATGTCGGGATAATTCTGGTTATACTCCGGTACTTCGGGTTTCTCCGTGGGCGTTTTCCTGTAATAATAGGGAGACACATCAAAGAAGCGCCTCCTGTAGGCCACATGCGACACCTCTATGAAACCGACCGCTATGTGAGTGGAGTCGCTCACGGACCTGATGTTGCCCTGCATGCCGCTGGGAATGGTGGTGAACAGAGAGCCGGTGTAGTCGGAAGTCTCCTGAAGGGTGTTCAGGTACTCGTAGCAGTCCTCCGAGATGATGCGCGCCTTCACGAGTGTGGCCATCCTCCTCGAGGAGATGATGCTCCATCGGGAGACTTTGTAGAACTCATGTCCGTAAAGGCCCTGGCCCTGAAGAGTCTTGGCTATGGCCAGGCCCGATTCGGTGGAGTAGGCATGCGAATAGCACACATAATAGGGATTCTGCTGTCCTGTCTTGCTCAGATCTATGAGGGCATCCCTGTCGGGATCATACAGGAAGGAAGCCTGGTATTCGGCGTTGTACTCCCAGTCCAGCTCGTAGTCCCAGCGGTAGCAGCCCGAACTGCCCTCGGGCGACTGGAGTGAAAGTGAAACGGACAGATCAGATTCGGACGGTGTGAGCTCTATGTCGGTGATGACGGGCTCGGGCTGGGGATAACGCCAGTCCGACACGTATTCGGGATCCCATTTTTCACCGGGATTCGACAACAGGACATGGATCCTGTACATGCGGTCGGCCGGAGCGCCGGTCATGTCCACGTAGATACTGCGTTCCTTTTCGGAGTAGCTCTTGTACTTATTGCCGTATTCATCCTCGACCCATACGGTTCCGTTGGGCAGGGACGCGGCGTCGCCGTTGAGCGGCCTCACGCTGCCCAGGGTGAACACGGAAATGTCGCCGATGAGCACGTCACCTTCTACCACCAGGCCTTCACCGGCACCCATCACATCCGGAGAGAACGGGTAGATGCAGGAAGAAACCACAAGCAGCGCCGCAAGTATGTAAATAATCTTCTTCATGCTCTAGAACAGGATGTTAAGGTTGATGTACGGAACGGGAACGGCGAATACCGACACCATGTGCCCCGTGACCACGCCGCCTCCTCCGGTGGTGTAATAGACCGAATAGGCGTTCTTGCGGCCGGTGACGTTGTAGCATCCGATGGTGACGGAAGAATGAAGGAGAGCCTTGAGATAGTGGCCGGGATCGATGTTGACGGCCATGTCCAGGCGGAAGTAGTCGGGCAGGCGGTAACCGTTGCGCTCGGAATAGAGCAGGCGGTTGCCTCCGCCGTAATTGAATATGCCCACGGGCAGCGTGACCGGACGACCGGTCGAATAATCCACATTGACGGAGAAGCTGTAGCGCCTGGTGATTGCGAAATTGCCCACAAATTTGATGTCGTGCGGCTTGTCGAATGAGGCGGCATACCACTGCCCGCCGTTTATGGTTTCGATGCCCCTCCATCCCATCTCCTGTAGAAGTGTGCGCGAGTAGGTGTAGGTGAGCCACCCGGTGAGCTTGCCCACAGTCTTCTTGGCCATGAATTCCACGCCGTAGGCCTTTCCACGCGTGGGTATGAGGTCATCAGCCAGTTGGCGGTTCATGCTCAGCGTGGCGCCTCCCCTGTAGTCGAGGTAGTTGCTCATCTGCTTGTAATAACCTTCAATCGAGAGGTCGAGCTTACCTCCGAACACCGTCCAGTACAGGCCCGACGCGGCCTGCCAGCCGTCGGTGGGCTTGATGGCGGCGTCGGTGAGTTTCCACGTGTCTAGCGGCGAGATAGCCGCGGTGTTGGAAATGAGGTGGATGTTCTGCCGCAGCGTATTGAATCCGGTCTTTACGGACAGCATCGGGGTGAAGGACCATTTGCCGGAAACCCTGAATTCGGGAGACAGGTTCCACGAGCCGTCGGCCAGGTTCATAAAGGCGGACAGCCTCGCTCCCCCTTCCAGGGCGAGCTTTTCGCCGGCCTGCCAGTTGTCCGAGAAATAGATTGCGGGCTCCACGGCATACTCCCGGCCGAGATTGTCGGCGACCACCATAGACTCTTGCCCGAGGGGATTCAGGATGCCGCCGTCGAGGCCGTAGACGGTAGCGTTTCCGCCATATGAAAGAGTGTGGCCCGAGCCGGTCGGAGTAGTGAACTTCAAACGCGCAAAGGCCTGGTTTACAGCCGTATTCAGGGTGTAGGCCTCGCGGTTGTTGGTATAGTCGTCGAGTTGGTTACCGAAATAATCCACGCCGGTCGAGAAGGTCATGCGGGTACCGCCCGAAGAGACGTGGTTGTAGCGCAGCGCGGCGTTGAGGTTGGCGTAGCGGAAGGTATTGTCTTCGTTGAACGCAAAGCGGTCGCGCGAGTAATAGCCGAACACCTGCATGCTGTTGTTGGCGTTGAACACGTGGCTCAACGTGATATTGGCGTCGTAGAAACCCGCGGTTCCCCCGGCATAGTCGCTGCTGACGGGAATCTGCTTGAGGAGCCAGTCGGAATAGGTGGTACGGCCGCCCACGATGAAGGTGGTACGTCCCTTCCCCGCAAGCGGGCCTTCGAGATGGAAGCGGCTGGTGAGGAGACCTATGCCCAGCGAGCCCTTGACCCTTTCGGTATCGCCGGTCTTGCCGTCCACCGTGAGCACGGACGAGATGCGGCCGCCGTACTCGGCGGGGATGCTGCTCTTGTAGAGGTTGACGTCGGCCACGACGTCGGGATTGAACGACGAGAAGATTCCGAAAAGGTGCGAGGTGTTGTAGATTGTACCCTCGTTGAAGAGCACCAGGTTCTGGTCGGACGAGCCGCCGCGGACGTTGAAACCTCCGGAGGCTTCGCCCACCGTCTTGACTCCGGGCAGGGTGAGCACCGCTTTGATGACGTCACCCTCGCCGAAAGCGGTGGGGATCTTGTTGAGCGTCTTGACGCTCACGTGCTCGAGGCCCATCTGCGCTGTGCGGTGGTTCAGGCGCGTTTCGTCCGAAATCATGGCCGCGTCGAGCTCGGTGGCCTTCACGTTCATGGTGAGGTTGAGTTCGCCGTCGCCGTTGATTATTACCATGAGATGGACGTCCTCCTTGCTGGTTTCCATGAAGTTGAGCACATTCTCGCCGACAGGCAGCCTGAGTTCCCAGCGCCCCGCGCCGTCGGTGGTGGTATAGGAGCCGGACAGGGAGTCGGACACCACTACGCCGGGAAGCGGTTCATCGAACTGGCCGTCCATGACCGTGCCATACACCCTTGCCGAAGCGGATGGATGCTCGCGCTTCTGTCCTATAGTATATACTTTGTTGCGGAAGGTGACGTCGAGGCCGGCTCCGGACTCTGCCAGTGCGTCGGTCTCGTCCCTTTCCTCGAAATAGCCGTCGGGGAGCACGGCCTTGAGGTTTTCGGGCTGCTGGGCGTTCACCCCGGGCCTGCGGATATCGGTGCCGCTGCCCTCCACCGGGTGCCACTCCGTCACCAGGCGGTCCAGCACGGTCGGTCCGCCCTCGTCGAGGAAGGCGAAGGCTTCGTGGAGATACGTCCGTTTGGCGACACCCATCCTGTTGAGGCCCGCGGCGCGCATGTGGCGCCTGAGTTCAGAGGCCCTGGAGCGGAACTGCCTGGAGACGCTGCCCTTGTTATCCAGCTTGACTAGGCGGCCCTCTTCGGTGAGCAGATAGAACGCATCGGAATAGTCGTAGAACGAGAGGCAGTTGGGATTATAATTGGGGTCGTCGTAGCCGATGAGCATGCGGTGGTCTCCGGAGGCTGTGCGGAAACGGCGGTTGACACGCCTCAGAAGCGTGCTGGAACCGTCGAAAACCACTTCATAGAAGCCGGGCTCGGAGCCCCGTATTCCCTGGTACTGCAGGTTTACGAAACGGACGCCGGCCCTCTCTATCCAGGACAGCTGGTCTCTCTCGGGAATGCTGGGGGCGTAAGTCATGCTCGGGCGCACGTGCACGAGGCCGGTCGAGGCATCTACCCTAAGCTGGACGCCTTCGTAGAGACGTCCGTTGAACATAGCTTTACCGGACTTGAAGCCGGTGGTATCCCAGTACGGAGTGCCGTTGTATACGTATGGCGGCGGTACTGCCACCCTACCACGGTAAATCATGGAGGCAGGATCCTGCCCCTGTCCCATGCAGATACAGCTGAAGGCCAGAGAAAAGACGAGGGCACAAATCCATTTGGACAAATTGTTGACTTGTGTTTTCAAAGCCGTCAAAAGTAGTTATTTTTTTGGAGAATACCCGTTTTATCGTTATTTTTGACGATAAGAACTAAGAACCAACCTGATTATTCTTATCACTATTCAATAACATGCAAGACAAATTACAGCAACTTACCGAACAGCTTTATAACGAGGGCCTTTCCAAGGGCCGGCAGCAGGGCGAAGCCATCCTGGCAGACGCCCGCAAAGAAGCCGGGGAAATAGTCGCCAAGGCTCGCGAAGAAGCTGCCGCCATTACCGAAAAGGCCCGGAAAGACGCTGAAGACCTGCGCGTCAAAGTGGCATCAGACCTTAAAATGGCATCCGCACAGGCTCTCCAGGCCACAAAGAAAGACATCGAGAACCTGCTGGTCGGGGAAATCTCCGCGAAAGACACCGCCGACGCCCTCAAGGATCCCGCTTTCCTCAAGCAGATGATTTCCGCAGTGGCCGCCCGTTTCGATGCCGAAGAGGCCCGCGACCTCGAGCTCATCCTCCCCGAGAAACTCAAGGCCGAACTGGAGCCCTGGGTTAAGGGCGAGCTCGCAAAGAGTCTTTCCAAGGGTGTCAGCGCCACCTTCACCAAGAAGGTCGCAGGCGGCTTCAACATAGGCCCCAAAGACGGCGGATGGTTCGTCAGCTTTACGGACGACACATTCAAAGCCCTCATAGCCGAGTATCTCAGGCCCGTAACGCGCAAAATCCTCTTCGGTGAATAATTACGAATACATAATAGCGGGGCTGCCGGTCCTGCAGCCCGACTATCGCGGCAAGCTCGACACCGACGCCATCCTGGAGGAAATCCGCTCCCAGCTCTCCGAAAAAGACTCGGCTACGCTCGATTATCTCCTGAGCGGCTGGGGCGAAGGGCTCGACGAGGCTTTCTACCGCAGGGCCTCGGCCCACTCCAACGCATTCATCAGGGACTACTTCGCTTACGACCTCCAGCTTCGCAACGCAAAGGTCGCCTTCCTCAACAAAGAGCTGGGCAGGCCCGCCGGGCAGGACGCCGTCGCCTTCGGCCCCGAAGATTTCGACGACCGTCCGAAGGTGGACGAAGTGCTGGCCATGAAAGACATCCTGGGCCGCGAACGCGGTCTCGACGAACTGCTCTGGGCCCGTATCGACGAACTCACCGTCATGCACGTCTTCGACATGGACACCATACTGGGGTTCACGGCCAAGCTCAAGATAGTCGACCGCTGGACCAGGCTCGATCCCGAAACCGGCCGGGAAATGTTCCGCCGGCTCGTAAGCGACCTGAAAGACAACTACACACTGGAAATCAAATAATCAATATGAATACTACAGGAAAGGTAACAGGAATCGTTTCCAACCTTGTAACCGTGCAGACGGAAGGTCCCGTGGCGGAGAATGAGCTCTGCTACATCGACCTCGACGGCACCGACCTCCTTGCCGAGGTCATCAAGGTAAACGGCAACAAGGCCTCGGTGCAGGTGTTTGAAAGCACTCGCGGCCTCAAAGGAGGCGCCAGTGTCGAATTTCTCGGCCGGATGCTCGAGGTCACGCTCGGCCCCGGGCTTCTGGGCGGCGTGTTCGACGGCCTCCAGAACGACCTCACCACAATGTCCGACGTCTTCCTCAAGAGGGGCGAATACACCGACCCCATCGACCGCACCCGCAGCTGGGACTTCAAGCCACTTGCGAAGCCGGGCGACAAGGTTCTCGCATCGGACTGGCTGGGCGAGGTCATGGAAGGCTGGCTTCCCCACAAAATCATGGTCCCATTCAAGTTCGAAGGCGAGTACACCGTAAAGTCGGTGGTTCCCGAAGGCCAGTATAAAGTAGACCAGGCCATCGCGGTGCTCACCGCCCCCGACGGCGAGGACGTCGAAGTGACCATGGTCCAGAAATGGCCCGTCAAGGTGGCCGTCAAGGGCTACAAGGACAAACCCCGTCCCCAGAAGATAATGGAAACGGGAGTCCGCATCATCGACTCCTTCAACCCCATCGCCGAAGGCGGCACCGGTTTCATCCCCGGGCCTTTCGGCTGCGGCAAGACCGTGCTTCAGCACGCCATCGCAAAGCAGGGCGAAGCGGACATCATAGTGATGGCGGCCTGCGGCGAACGCGCCAACGAGGTCGTGGAAATCTTTACCGAGTTCCCCGAGCTCATCGATCCATACACCGGCCGCAAGCTCATGGAGCGCACCACTATCATCTGCAATACCTCCAACATGCCGGTGGCCGCGCGTGAGGCATCCGTCTACACGGCCATGACCATCTGCGAGTACTACAGGGCCATGGGCCTGAGGTGCCTGCTCCTGGCCGACTCCACTTCCCGCTGGGCACAGGCCCTCCGCGAGATGTCCAACCGTATGGAGGAACTCCCCGGAGCCGACGCCTTCCCGGTAGACCTTTCCGCCATCATCAGCAACTTCTACGCACGTGCCGGCATGGTGATCCTGAACAACGGCCAGAAGGGCGCGATTACCGTGATTGGCACCGTCTCCCCCGCCGGCGGTAACCTCAAGGAGCCCGTCACCGAGAGCACCAAGAAGGCCGCCCGCTGCTTCTACTCCCTCGAGCAGGCACGCGCCGACCAGAAGCGCTACCCGTCCGTCAACCCCATCGACTCCTACTCCAAGTATCTCGAGTATCCCGAAATCATCGCCTATCTCGACGAACGTATCGAGGAAGGCTGGGTGCAGAAGATCATCAAGAGCAAGATGCTCATCCGCCGCGGCAAGGAAATGGCCGACCAGATCAACATCCTCGGCGACGACGGCGTGCCCATGAGCTATCACGAGGCTTTCTGGAAGAGCGAAGTCCTCGATTTCGCCTTCCTGCAGCAGGACGCTTTCGACGCTGTCGACTCCGTGTGCCCCATGGAGCGCCAGAAATACATGCTCGACCTCATCCTCCAGATCTGCGAACGCAAGTTCACTTTCGACAATTTCGAAGTCTGCCGCGACTACTTCAAGAACCTCATCAACATACTCCGGCAGATGAACTATTCCGAGTTCCACAGCGCGCAGTTCGATAATTACCGCGGTCAACTGACTAAACTCCTCGAAGAAAATGGCAAGTCCTAAAGCATTCAAAAAGATATATACCCAGCTCGAGGCCATTACCAAGGCCACGGTCTCGCTGCACGCCCAGGGCGTATCCAACGACGAGCTGGCAACCGTGGAGGGGCGTCTCGCCCAGGTGGTGAAGATGAAGGGAGACCTCGTCACCCTTCAGGTCTTCGCGGGTACCGAAGGTATCCCGACCAACGCCGAAGTGAGCTTCTTCGGGGCTCCCCCCACCCTCAAGGTGAGCGACCAGCTGAGCGGCCGTTTCTTCAACGCATACGGCAACCCCATCGACGGCGGTCCTGAAATCGAAGGCGTCGAGCGCGAGGTGGGCGGTCCTTCCGTCAACCCGTACAAGCGCCGCCAGCCCTCCGAGCTCATCCCCACCGGCATCGCCGGCATCGACCTCAACAACACCTTGGTCTCTGGCCAGAAGATTCCTTTCTTCGCCGACCCGGACCAGCCTTACAACCAGGTCATGGCGGATGTGGCCATGAGGGCCGACGTCGACAAGATCATCCTCGGCGGCATGGGCCTCTCCAACGACGACTATCTCTACTTCAGGCACGCCTTTGAAGGCGCCGGCGCCCTCGACAGGATAGTATCCTTCGTGAACACCACCGAGGATCCCCCCGTGGAAAGGCTTCTGGTGCCCGACATGGCTCTCGCCGCGGCCGAATACTTCGCCGTCGACAAGAATGAAAAGGTGCTGGTGCTCCTCACCGACATGACGCTTTACGCCGATGCCCTTTCGATCGTGTCCAACCGTATGGACCAGATTCCTTCCAAGGACGCAATGCCCGGCTCGCTTTATTCCGATCTCGCCAAGATCTACGAGAAGGCCGTGCAGCTGCCTACGGGCGGTTCCATCACCATCATCGCGGTCACCACGCTGAACGACGGCGACATCACCCACGCCATCCCGGACAACACCGGTTACATCACCGAGGGTCAGCTCTTCCTGAGGGCTGATTCCGATTCCGGCAAGGTCATCGTCGACCCGTTCCGTTCCCTTTCCAGGCTTAAGCAGAACGTGCAGAACAAGAAAACCCGCGAAGACCACTCCCAGGTGATGAACGCCAGCGTGCGCCTCTATGCCGACGCCCAGAACGCCAAGACCAAGCAGGAGAACGGCTTCGACCTCTCCGACTACGATATCAGATGCCTCGACTACTCGGTGGAATATGCCACGAGGCTGCTCAGCATTGACGTCAACATCACCATTAACGAAATGCTCGACACGGCATGGGAGCTGTTCGCCAAATACTTCTCCCCCGCCGAAATCGGCATACGTCAGAACCTCATCGATAAATACTGGCCCAAAAAAGCCGAATAATGCCAATCAAGTTCCAATATAACAAGACTTCGCTCACGAACCTTGGCAAGCAGCTCAAGATCCGGAAGAACGCCCTCCCCACCCTCAAGAGCAAGGAGAGCGCGCTCCGCTACAGCGCCCTTGCCGCCCGGAAGGAATCCGAAAGGCTGCAGCAGGAACTTGAGCAGAAGATGAAGGAATACGACTATCTGGCAGCTCTCTGGAACGAGTTCGAGCCCGACCTGGTGTCAATCACGGATGTCGATCTGGGCTCCGTCAAGACGGCGGGAGTGAAATGTCCTGTCCTCAACGAGGTATATTATAAGCTCAAGCCGTTCAACGCTTTCGTCAAACCCGCCTGGTACGCCGACGGAGTCCGCATCCTCAAGGAACTCACTTTCCTCGGGCTCAAGTCCGAAGTCAGCGAGCAGACAAGCCGGATCCTGGACTATCAGCGCAAGAAGACCACCCAGAAGGTGAATCTCTACGAGAAAGTCCAGATTCCGGGCTATCAGGAGGCCATCCTCAAGATCAAGCGCTACATGGAAGACGAGGATAACCTCAGCAAGGCTTCGTCCAAGATAGTCAAGACCCGCCACGCCGCGGAAGAAGAGGAGGAGAGCCTATGATAGACCGGATGACCAAATATTCCTTCGTGCTGCTCTCTTCGCGCACTGAAGAATTCCTGAAAGAGCTTCAGGAGCTTGGCCTCGTGGACATCACCCGTTCCTCCAGGCCGGTGGATGACCGTTCCGTCGAGCTGCTTTCGCAGATAGAGAATGCCAAGGTTGAAATCAAGGACATAAAAGAAGGGAGCGACGCGCATCTGCGTGAGCTCAGGACGGCGCTTGCCGCCCAGCTACGCGACTACGCAGACATCAAGGTCTGGGGCAGCTGGGACCGCGAGAAACTCGCCGAACTCGGGCTCGCCTATCACTTCTACAAGATAGACGCCCGCAAGTTCTCGCCGGAGCTCGGCGAGCAGTTCCCCATCCGGGTGGTCAAGGAAGAAAAGAAATACGTGTACCTGGTGCTCGTGGGCGATCCCGGGGACTTCCCGTTCAAGGAGCTTAACCCGCCGTCCCTGACTGCTGCCGAGGCCGCTGCGGCCATCGACGACCGCCAGCGCGAGATTTCGCTTTACGAGAAGGCCCTCACGGACCGCAGGTCCGAGCTTCCCGCCCTCGAGCGGGCGCTGGCCTCCACCAAAGAAGAGCTTTCCCGCTATCTGGCCGCCCTTTCCGGAGAAAGCGCCGCCGAAAACACCCTGGCGGTGTTCGAAGGCTTCGCCCCCGTGGAGGACGCCGCCGCCCTGGAAGCCAGGTTCGACGGAATGGACCTGCTTTGGCTCAAGGAACAGGCCACCGAAACCGACAATCCTCCCATCAAGCTCAGGAACAAGAAGTTCGCGGGCATGTTCGAGGTACTCACCGACATGTACGGCAGGCCCGGATACGACGGCTTCGACCCCACTCCGTTCATCAGCATTTTCTTCACCCTGTTCTTCGCCTTCTGCATGGGCGACGCCGGCTATGGGCTGGTCCTCCTGCTCATAGGCTTCCTGCTCCGCAAGAAACTCGGCAAGACCGCATCCCTGGTAATGGTGCTCGGCACCGCCACTGTGGTGGTCGGCTTCTTCTTCCACAGTTTCTTCAGCATGGACATCAGCAAATGGGGCTTCATCCGCAGCCTGGGGCTGAACAGGATAATGATGCCGTCCGACAGCCAGTGCGTCGTACAGGGGCTCGGAAGCTACGACTGGAACATGATCCTGGCCCTGGCCTGCGGCGTGCTCCACATCTCCCTGGCACAGGTCACCAAGGCCATCGTCGCCACTCGCAACAAGGGCTTCTTCAACAGTCTGGGAGTGTGGGGCTGGACCCTGCTCATCGTAGGCGGCGTGACGATAGGCGTACTGGCCATCCTCAAGGTGTTCGACTCATCCGTCACCAAGATCGCCATCATCGCCGTCGGAATCGTCTCGGGACTGTTCATCTTCTTCCTCAGAGACCTTCACAAGAATCCCCTCGCCAACTTCGGAAACGGCCTCTGGGAGTCCTACAACACTGCTACGGGCCTGCTTTCCGACGTACTCAGCTACCTCCGACTTTACGCGCTTGCACTTGCGGGCAGCCTTCTAGGCGGGGCCTTCAACGACCTTGCCGTGATGGTCCGCGGCGACGGCGGCATCGGAGGCTGGATTTTCTTCGTGCTGCTGCTGGTCGTAGGCCATGTACTCAACATCGCCATGTCCGGCCTCAGCGCCTTCGTGCACCCGCTGCGCCTTAACTTCCTCGAATTCTTCAAGAATGCAGGGTACGAAGGCACGGGACGCAATTACGCTCCCCTTTCAAAAGAACAATAATCAAAAACTAAAATACTGTTAAAATGTCACCAGAATTCATTCAAACACTCGGTTATCTCGGACTCGGCGCAGTGCTCGCCCTTGCAGGCGTCGGCAGCGCGTATGGAACAACTATCGCAGGCAACGCCGCCGAAGGCGCCCTCAAGAAAAGGCCGGAAGGTTCCGGTAACTACATGGTTCTCTCGGCCGTTCCCGCAACTCAGGGTATCTACGGATTCGTAGCATTCCTGATCATGCTCGGCAGGCTCAACGCCGACCCGACCCTCGGTCTGAAGACCTTCGGCATCGGCCTCTTCGTGGGTGCCGTCTGTCTCCTGTCGGCTGTCCGCCAGGGTCAGGTTTGCGCCAACGGCATCGTGGGAATCAGCCAGGGACACAACGTGTTCGCCAACACGCTCATCTACGCCGCACTTCCCGAGTTCTACGCAATCCTCGGCCTCGTAGGCGCCATCATGGCATAGCATGAAAAACTACAGGAACCTTACTTCCGAAGAAATCCAATTGCTCCAATCCCAGGCATGTTTTGCCGGGGACTGGAGCAAAATTTATGTAACGGATGCATTCGATGCCCGCCACGTGCATTCCACCCGCTTTTCAGGCGTGGTGAAGTTGGGCGGATTCAACAGGACTTTCGAGCTGGCAGGCGGAATGACCAAGCACTCGGGGCTTTACCATGCCACGCTCCACAACGTGGAGATAGGCGACGACTGCTGCATCGAGAACGTCAAGAACTACATCGCGAACTACCGCATCGGCGACGGCTGCTTCATCGAGAACGTGGACATCATCCTCACCGACGGTCCCACGAGCTTCGGCAACGGCGTCGAGGCCAGCGTCATGAACGAGACCGGCGGAAGGGAGGTGATGTTCTACGACAGGCTCTCCGCCCAGCAGGCATATGTGATGGCCCTCTACCGTCATCGCGGCAAGGCGATTGAAAACCTCCGGAAGATGATTCGGGAGTACGCCGACTCCGTCACCTCCGACACCGGAACCATCGGCGACAACGTCACCATCGCCGATGCCGGATACATAAAGAACGTCCGCATAGGCTCTTACGCCAAGATAGAAGGCTACTCCCGCCTGAAGAACGGCAGCATCAACTCGAACAGCACCGCCCCCGTCCACATCGGGGTCGGGGTCATCGGGGACGATTTCGTGATATGCAGCGGCTCCTCCGTCGACGACTCCGTGACCTTCTCGCGCTGTTTCATAGGCCAGTGCGTCAAGCTCGGCCACGGCTACTCGGCCAGCGACTCCCTCTTCTTCAGCAACTGCCAGGGAGAGAACGGCGAGGCCTGCGCCATCTTCGCGGGCCCGTTTACCGTCACCCACCACAAGAGCACCCTGCTCATCGCGGGCATGTTCTCTTTCATGAACGCAGGCTCTGGCAGCAACCAGAGCAACCACATGTACAAACTCGGTCCCATCCACCAGGGTATAATGGAACGGGGTGCCAAGACCGCATCCGATTCCTATATCCTGTGGCCGGCCCGGATAGGCGCCTTCTCGCTGGTGATGGGAAGGCATACCAACCACCAGGACACGAGCAATCTGCCTTTCTCGTATCTGATTGAAGACCAGAACACTACCTACATTATGCCGGGTATCAACCTGCATTCCGTAGGAACCATCCGCGATGCCCAGAAATGGCCGAGGCGCGACGCCCGCAAAGATCCCGAACAGCTCGACTGTATCAACTACAACCTGCTCAGTCCCTATACCATACGCAAGATGATAAGGGGCTGCGGAATCCTGCGCGAGCTGAAAGCCATTTCCGGGCCGTATTCCGACGCCTATGCCTACCAGAGCGGAAAAATCCGCAGGAGTTCCCTCGAAAAGGGCCTGGACCTCTACGGTCTTGCCATCGACAAGTTCATGGGCAACTCCCTGATCAGCCGGCTGCAGAGATTCGAGCCGAAGAATCTCGAAGAACTCCACTCCATCCTCAGACCCACTTCCCCCATAGGGCTGGGCAAGTGGCTGGACCTTTCGGGCCTGCTTGCTCCCAAGACAGAGGTGAGCCGTCTTCTGGACGACGTGGAATCGGGTGCTGTGAAAGACGTGGAGATGGTCAATGAGCGTTTCCGCGAGATGTTCGACAACTACTACGACTACGAGTGGACATGGGCCGTGGAGCAGTTCCGCGACTGGTACGGAGTGGACATTACCGAAGCCTCCCCGGAATATCTCATGAGCATGGTACGCCGCTGGCGCGAAAGCGTGGTCAAGCTCGACGAAATACTCATCGAGGATGCCCATAAGGAGTTCTCTCTGAGCATGATGACGAGTTTCGGCGCAGACGGCGATGCGGAGTCGCTCAAGGCCGACTTCGAGAACGTACGCGGTTCTTCCTTCGAAAACAATGCGTTCGTCCGGAGTCTCCGCGAACACATCGAAAAGAAGACCGCCCTCGAAAAGGCGGCCCTTCAGATTCTGGAAAACATAACGGAATAACTCCGGCGCCTTAGGGCTTCGGGATTTTCAACTTCTGTCCGACACGCAGTTTGCTGGAGGACATGCCGTTGAAATCCATGATGTTGCGTGCGCTCACTCCGGGATACTTCTTGGCTATGTCGTAGAGGTTGTCGCCGGATTGCACGGTGTACATGGTGTACTCGCCGGAGAAGCCGGCAGCGGTGTTCACCCCGCCGGATGCGGCCGGCAGGTCTTTCTTGTCGTCCGAAGATTTGGCCTGGGAGGAGCCGCCCGAAGGCGCGCCTCCTCGGTTGTAGATATACAGTATCTGCCCTATGCGGAGGTTGTCGCTCCGGAGATGGTTCCACTGCTTTATCTGCTTGACAGTTACGTGATAACGCGAAGCGATCTTGCCCAGATAGTCCCCGCTGCGCACCTTGTACGCAACGCGGGTTTCGCTGCCGCTCTCTTTTATGTTCTTGAGCACCTGCTGGTTGAGCAGTTCACCTGACTTGTGGTTGTACAGGGTGTCGCGCGGCACGTCGAGGAAAGCCGATGTCCACGAAACCGGCAGCTGGAGCACGTACATGCCCTCGTCACCGGGAATGATATCGTGGGTGTACTGCGGATTGAGCTGGCGCAGCATCTCGAGCGGCACCCCGACGGTCTCGTTTATCTGCTTGAAATGCAGGTTCCTGCGAATCTCGAAGGTATCGCACGCGACCGGCAGGCCGACGTCCGCCGAAGACAGGCCGTATTCGTTGCGGTATTCGAAGGCGTACATGGCCCCCACGAACGCCGGCATGTAGCCCCTGGTTTCGTGGGGCAGATAGTCGTAAATGTCCCAGAACTTGCGGCTGCCGGCCCTCTTGATGGCCTTCTGCACGTTGCCCAGGCCACAATTGTAGGAACTGATGGCAAGGCACCAGTCCCCGAACATCTCGTAGGCGTCCTTCAGGTAGCGCGCGGCCGCATCCGCCGACTTCTCCACGTCGAGGCGTTCGTCCACGAACGAATTGATCTTGAGGCCGTAGCCCCTGGCGGTATTGTACATGAACTGCCACATTCCCATGGCTCCGACCCTCGATCTCGCGACCGGGTTGAAGTTCGATTCGATGACGGCCATGTACTTGAGTTCCAGGGGAATGTCGTATTTGGCGAAGATCTCTTCGAATATGGGGAAATAATAAACGCTCCGGCCGAGCAGGGTGCCCATATGGCGTGGCATCTTCTCGGAATAGAGCACCATATAGTTCTTCACCGTCTCGTTGAAAGGCAGGGTGATGAAGGAGTTCATGGCCTTGAGGCGGCGTTCCAGTTCGGCATCGCTCACATTGGAAGTGAATCGCACCGAATCCATGTTATACTTGCTCGCCTCTTCGTAATCGCGCATGACCCTCTGGCGGTACCACTCCCCCAGAAGGCTGTCCGTGACCGCGGCGTCGAAGGCTTCGGCCCGCCTTTCCTCTTCAGACTCCGCAACCATCATGGAATCTTCGAAAGCGACGGGTTCGAAGGTGAGGCTGTCGATTATGAGCTGCAGCGAGTCCACGGTATTCTGCAGGCGCTCGATCTCAAGGTTCTGCAGCCGTATCCTTTCCTTTTTGCTAATCCTTTTCTGGGCCGATCCGGAAAGCGGGGCCAGCAACAGGAGCAGCGACAGTATTATGGGGAGTCTCTTCATTCCGCTAGAAAGAAAGGCCTAAACGCACCCCCATGGCCGGCTTTTGGGCATATATAGGAGACATTACGGTTGGTGTGATGTTGAGGGTGATATCGTCCGACACGTCGAAGTCGTGCATGTACGAGAACACGTTGGCGTCTATTATCTGCAGTAGATAGCCTGCGGCGATGGCCAGGATGGAGTAGTCGCGGTACTCGCGGTAGACATTGCGGTAGTACAGCGCGGTTTCCTTGGAGATGGGGCCGGTATACGGCGTATCGGGGTCGGTGGCTTCGCGGTAGATGTTCCTGAAGCGGAGGTAGTTCGTGCGGTTAAGCATGAAGAAGTGGACGCCGCCCGCAATGATGCCCCAGTAAACAGGCACCTTCCAGGCCTCGCCGTTGTATATCTGCCCGAGTCCAGGAACCAGTATGGCATACAGGGTGGCCTTGCCCGGCAGAGGATAACGGTCTGTGTCATAACAGATTGTGCCGTCCATCAAAGAGGCCCACCAGGCCACTCCGGCACCGATGAAACACCATTTGGCGATATCTGTCTTCCCCTGACGGTTGAAATAGATTCCGCTCCCAATTCCGCCTCCGATTCCGGCGTATACCAGGGGAAGCTTCCAGTAATCCCTGTTATAGATCTGGCACCCGCCCAGGAAGATGGCAGAGCCGGCGGCCATGGTGCCGATTTTCATTTCGTTCCGGTGCCTGAGGCCCCCGAAGTATTCCTTGAAAGAAAAGAGCACGTCGGCCGAATCCTTGGCCGAGGGGTCGTCGGCGTTGTACTGCTGGTTGAACGCCTCCGACTTGAACTGCGCACGCAACTCGACGCCGGTCGCAAGTGCGAACAGCGATACGAACAGTATGCACAGCAGGCGTTTCATTTATATTCCGGCATCCTCCAGGGCTTTCAGGAACTTCTGCACTTCCTCGTCAGAACCGAAACGGATGGTCATCGTGCCTTTTCCGGAGGAAACCCTCTTTAGGGAGATGTCGTCTGCAAAGAACTTGCCGATATGGCTGAGAAGCTGCGTATATTCCTGCGGAAGTTCCGGGACTGACGCCGTCCTCTTCGTGGCAGGCTTGCGGGTGAGCTTCCTGAACTGATCTTCCAACTCCCTCACGCTCAAGCCTTTCTCCACTACCATATCGCAAAGTTGCTGCTGTATTTCCGGGTTGTCGGTACCCAGAAGCACCTTTGCATGACCGGTGCTGATGAGCCCAACCTTAAGGTCGTGCTGCACTTTGACCGGGAGCTTGAGGAGCCTCAGGGTATTGGTGACGGAGCTGCGCTTCTTGCCGATACGGTCCGCCATAGTCTCCTGGGTAAGCCGGCACTCCTCTATGAGGCGGCGGTAGCTGAGGGCGGTTTCTATCGGGTCAAGGTTCTCGCGCTGAATGTTCTCCACCAGCGCCATCTCCAGCATGCCCTGGTCGTCAGCTTCGCGCACGTATGCCGGAATCATGGCCATCCCGGCCATGCGGCAGGCCTTGTAGCGGCGCTCACCGCTGATTATCTGGTAGTGGCCGTCGCTGACCTTGCGGACGGTGATGGGCTGGATGAGACCGAGGCTCTTTATGGATGCCGCCAGTTCTTCCAGCGCATCCTGGTCGAAGGACGTGCGGGGCTGGTAGGGATTGGCTTCCACCATGTCGGCGGGGATACGGAGGACGTCGCTGGTATTGCGCCTCGACTGGGCGCCGGCGATTTCCTTGTTAACGTAGCCTACCGGTTTGCGGACGGCGTCCGCTTCCTCTCCGAGAAGGGCTCCCAGGCCCTTGCCCAGACCGTGTTGTAGTTTTGCCATTACTGTTGTACCGGTTCCCCGTTCTTTTCGAGGAGCTCCTTTGCTAAGTTAAGATAATTGTTGGCGCCCGTACTCATTATGTCATAGAGGATTATGGGCTTGCCGTGAGACGGGGCCTCGCTGAGGCGGATATTGCGCTGGATGATGGTGCGGAACACCAGGTCGGTGAAGTGGGCGCGCAGTTCCCCTACCACCTGGGTATGCACTTTTGTGCGGCCGTCGAACATGGTGACGAGAAAGCCTTCGATGGTGAGGTCGGGATTCACCCCGCCCTGAACCAGGCGTATGGTCTGCAGAAGCTTCCCAAGACCCTCGAGCGCGAAGAATTCGGGCTGCACGGGGATTATCACGGAGTCGGCCGCGGTGAGGCAATTGACGGTGATGAGCCCGAGCGACGGCGAACAGTCGATAATGATGTAGTCGTAGGAGTCCTTGATGGGAGCAAGGGCCTTGGCGAGCACCGACTCGCGCTCGGGAACATCGAGCATCTCGATTTCCGCTCCGACCAGATTG
>JAILQG010000044.1 GCA_024699055.1 Bacteroidales bacterium | reverse complement strand
AACGAGGAGGAATATTAGGGGCTTTATTACTGAAATACAGAGAATCAATTAGGATGGGCGCCATTTTAACGAATGGTGCCCATTTTCTTGGTTATAAAAGAGAAATTTCGTAAATCTGCGCCATGAAAGTTGACTGCCATTGCCATATCCTCCCCGGACTTGATGACGGGGCGCAAACGCTGGAAGATTCTGTTTTCCTGGCCGGGAAGCTGGTGGAATGGGGCTACCGGCGGGCAATCTGCACGTCCCACAGGACGTTCCTTTACCAGAATACTCCGGACACCGTCACGGCCGCCTGCAATAAACTCCGTTCAGAACTGGAGCGCCGCGGAATCGAACTCGACCTGGTCCCGTCCATGGAGTACCGCCTCATCCCGGCGACCTGGCCTGCAGTCAAGGAGGGCGGCTGGCTGCTGCCATGGGAGGGAAATCACATCCTTATAGAACTGCCCATCCACGACCCTGCGCAGATTGGAGACATCGTGCCGCTGGCCGAGATGCGCTGGCTGATTGAACGGGGTTATCAGCCCGTTCTGGCGCATCCGGAGCGTTATCTTTATCTGCCGATGGAAGAGTATCAGACATTCAAAGCCGCCGGAGTCCAGTTCCAACGGAATCTAGGGGCGCTGGAAGGCATGTATGGAGAGGCCGTCAGCGTCCGTGCAGAGGCGCTGGATGCCGAAGGAATGTACGAATGGGTAGGCAGTGACCTGCATAAAAAGAAGTACGCCGACTTCTTTGACGAGCACGTATTTAAAAATCCCTTATGATTTGCCATACCGGCCCGCGAACAGTACTGCGCCTGTAGATTCTTCGGTAATAAGATAGACAAAGGGATGGTCGGCATGGAAGACGACCGGCATCGGGTCGGGGCCGACGCTGGTGTTCTTGAGCATTCCGGCACTCGATATCGCCGCGGCTTCGGTACCCTCCTCATCAACCTTGATGACAGCGTCCTGCTGCACGAAACTCAGGCACAGGGCATATTCTGACATGGCCAAAAAGTCGGCGTTAGCGGGGTCGAAGGCGTAGGGCATGCCCATTGCCGAGAGTATCTTATTGAGATTGATGTGATAGGTGGTCTCAAAGCGGGGAAGCCAGAGGTCGACTTCGCTGCTGTACATTTCCGGCAGGCCGGCAAGCCTCAGGCTCTTTATGACTTCAGCGACGCCGTGGCCCGTCTTGGGCAGCAATACGGTCATGGCAAATGCACCGTTGCCATAGGCGAGCCGCACAGCCTGGTAAATGTTGTTTTCGCAGTAGCGGTAATCGCCGGTCTTCTTCATCATCTTAAGCTTGGTCTTGTTCCCAGCCTCGTTGGTAAAGGTCTCCTCGGCGGTCATGCTCTTGGCGAAAGGCATGGTCCACATGCTCTTGAAGTATACGGCGTTGAGCAGATATGCCAGCATGGACGGATCGACACTATCCAAAATCTTGGGTATCAAGCCGTTGGTGTGATTTGAGCACCACCCGTTAATTACCGAGAGCGAGCCTTCGTTGTCCTTGAAATCCAGATTGGCGATTTCGGCATCGTAGTAATCGTTGACGTCTTTTTTGTAACTATCCAGCAGCGGCCAGCCGTCATCGACGAATATCGCGTTTGCAATCGACAGCTTGGTGGCCTTATCGAGGGAAGGCAGCTGCCTGAGCATTTCCAGGCAGTACTGATTGACGGCCGCCACCTGTCCCTGCCCGTAGCCCAGCACCTGACAGATCTGATCGGCAGTTTCGCCGCGCGCTCCGTCGAGTATCATGCCCAGCAGGAACTGCATGCTCAGTGGAGAAATGACGAAGTCCTTGGTCTCTTCCTGGCTGATTCTGGACAGGAATTCATAAGAGAAATTCTGTCCCTGTTGGACGAATTCAGTAGATTTGGTGCTGAGTTCCAAGGCTTTATATGGATTGTCATCCTTGCCGGAATTGTTGTCCGGGGTACAGGAGGAAGTGGTGACAAGCAGCGCCGCCACCGCAACAAGTATGTATTTGATGCCCATACGCGTGTCGTTAGTATCAGTCAGTTTCAATCGCTGAAGAAGAAATAGAATGCCGCCCACTGGAGCGGGATGCCGTCGGCGTGGCCGATGGTGCGGCAGGAGTCGTCCTGGACCGTGCCGTCGCTCTTCACGTGGCCGATAGTGCGGTATGAAGAATCCTGTATGGTGCCATCGGATTTGATGTGCCCAATGGTCCGATACGACCCATCCTGGACGGTGCCGTCATTCTTCAGGTGACCGACCGTCCGGTACGACCCGTCCTGCACCGTCCCGTCCGACTTGATGTGGCCGATGGTCCTGTAGCTGCCATCCTGGATTGTGCCGTCGGACTTGATATGGGCGACGATCCGGTAGCTTCCGTCCTTTATCGTCTGTGCACTCGCGGCGGCGCAGACGGAAACCATGGCGAAAAGTATTAATAATATGCGGCGCATAACTATTTATGTAGCTGATTTATAAAGTGATTGAAAATCGCGGGATTGCACAGGAGCGGAAACAAGAGCCCGTAAACTGCGCCCCAGAAATGGGCGGAATGGCCGATGTTGTCGGCGTTCCGCTTGGCCATATACCAGCAGTAGAGAAGGTACAGCGGCGCGAATACGAATCCGGGGACCGGGATGGGGATCAGATAGATGTAAATGCCCATCTTCGGCTCGAAGAGGATGGAGGCGAAAAGGATGGCGGAAACCGCGCCGGAAGCGCCCACTGCGTTGTAATTGATATCGTTACGATACTTGACAAGGTCCCCGATGGTAGAAACCAAAATTGCCGTGGTATACAGGACGACATAGAGGATGATGCCTGTAGTGTCTCCGAATGCCGCGGCGAAATACTGCTCGACTACGTTTCCGAAGAAGTACAGGGTGAGCATGTTGAAGAACAGATGCCCCCAGCCTCCATGGACGAATCCGTAGGAGAACATGCGGTACCACTGCTTCCGGTGCCAGACATCGTAAGCGTTGAATTTCAACGCATCGAATCCCCTGCCATAGAAGCAGATAAGGCTTACGGCTACGGTAATCGCGATGATGATAATGGTGACCATCATTATTCTCACTGCACTAACCGTGCCTTGAAGAACTTCGACATTTTACTGTTCCAGTCACCGGGGATGGAGTGGGTCATTTCGGGATAAAAATAGTATTCCTTGTCCTTGCCCGGCAGATTGTTGTACGGAGCGATGTTGGTGTGCGGCGGGCAGGTCCCGTCCTTGAGGCCGCTGCAGGCCATCACGGCGCATTGGATGCGGGTTGCGAGGTTCTTGGTGTCGAAGTAGCTCAGGAACTTGTACATTTCCTCATCGCTCAGGCCCTCCGCCTTGGCGCAGTTCTTGGCCACGTCACCCGGCCACGAAACAATCTTGAAATAGTCCGGGAAGTCACCCAGGAAGGCCACGCAGGGGGCGATGGCCGTGAAGGGATAGTCGCTGAGCGCCGCGCAAGCGTAGGACAGCGCGCCGCCCTGGCTGGAACCTTCCGCGAAGAGATTGTTCATGTCGGAAGTCTCGCGCGTAGCCATGAAGTTGACGGCCTGAACGCAGTCCAGGAAGGCGCCGCGGTAGTAATAGCCGTCCCTTTTTCCGAAGTTGAAGGCGAACCAGTCGCCGTAATCGTCGCTGAAGTCCATATCCAGGCCGTCTCCCCGTTTGGAAGCGGGGGCCCGGTTTATGTACTGGCCGCGGTGCGAGAGGTAGAATTCGGCATAGTCGCCGTTATTCGCGCCGGGGCAGCTTACGAAAGTGCCGCGGGTGTCATAGCCAAAGAAATGCATGATGACCGGATGCGGCTTCCCGTCCTGCGGCTCCAGGTAGTAGCCGCGCACCGTCACGGGATCCCCTTCCAGACCGTCCGGAACAGACTGGATTTCAACCATATACACCTTGCACTTACTGGAGCTCTTCTGCGTCAGTTCAATGAGGTTGGGCTTCATGTCGATGGCGTGCAGCTGGTCTTTGGCCGCCTCCCAGAATTCATCGAAGTCCGGCTGCTTGTCCGGGGCCGACACGATTTCGAAGGGACGGATGCCGAAAACGGGAATCATGAGCACCTTTTTGTATGCGATGACGCGGGCCCGGTAGAAGCCTGGATCCAAGTCCGAGTCGGTGGAGAGGGTAAAATCCGCCTCACCCTTCGCCGGAACCTCTATAGTCCGGACGATGTCCGCCACCTGGGCTTTCAGGTCAGTGGTGACGTCCATCTTGATTTCCGCACTGACAGCCACTTCGTTGGGATTCTCGGCATGGATGAAAAACTCCGGCCTGTTTGCATAGATGCAGTCTCCCTCATAAGAGACGGTGAGCGCAAGCGGTTCAAGGTCTTCCGGGTTAATCGGCGGAGTGACGTCGGTGGTATCCACGGGTTCCGTAATATCCTCCGGTTCCTCCGGAGTGGGGACAGGATCCTTGCACGAGACCGGAAGCGCCGCGAACGCAAATGCGGCGAAGAGAATCCATAATAACTTTTTCATTTCAGTCGATGATTGTAAGTTGCTTACCTGCAAGGTACTTCTCCAGCAGGTCGATGGTCTTAATTTTCACGAAACAGGTTGCCGTGCCGTCGGTGCAGGCGAACCATTCGCTATCTGCCACGCTACGGTCCATTACCAGATGAACGCCGGCAGCCTGCGGCAGCACCGCGCTCAAAATGGTCGTTGCACCTACCTGCACCCCGGTCTTCTCCCAAAGAAGCTCAGCCGATGCGAATGACACCCGGGGAATCCCCAATGCTCCGCAGAACTCCCGCGTCACAAAGGGCCTGTCGTCGGTGGTCACATACAGGTAGAACTCCGTCTGCTGGCGGTTGCACACGAAGATGGTCTTCACGATACGGACTCCGATTTTGGCGTCGATGTGCTGGCAGTCCTCCATCGTGATACCGGGATCGGTATCGACGCGCTCAAAGGGAATTCCCAGCGCGGCGAAGCTCTCGTAAACTTTCCGTTGAAGCTCTGAACCGAACTCGGCCGGTGGCGTAGTTATTATGTCGCTGACGTAGAACATGCTATGCTTCCAGTATCTGGCCGGCGGCGTTCTTGGTGTCAACCTTCTCGATAATGCGCTCCAGGATGCCGTTTTCATCGAAGATGAACGTGCGCCTGAGCGTGCCCAGCGTGGTCTTGCCGTACATCTTCTTCTCGCCCCAGGCGCCGAAGGACTGCAGCATTTCAGTGCTGGTATCTGCCAGCAGCCGGAACGGCAGTTCATACTTGGCCCGGAAGCCGGTGTGCGACTTTGCGCTGTCCTTGCTCACGCCTACCACATTGTAGCCGGCAACCGTCAGCTCAGCGTAACTGTCGCGGAACGAGCAGGCCTCGGCCGTACATCCCGAAGTGTTGTCCTTGGGATAGAAATAGATGATGGTTTTCTTTCCCTTGCCGATGAAATCCTCCGATTTCACCATATTCCCGTCCTGGTCCATGACCTCGAAGGACGGCATCTTGTCTCCGATTTTAAGCATATGAAGTATTACGATGGTTCAATGTGTAAATATACGAAATTCTCTTTATTAGTCCTCTTCCAGGTCTTAATGCTTAGCCCGCGATGGACAGCGGAGCGGAAATTGGTTTTTCGGACGAGAATTGTTAAATTCGCATTCCATATGAAGATTATGAAAAAGTCATTATTCATACTGACGCTTCTTGCACTGGGCCTTACCGCGTGCAACAGGGAGGAGACGGAGCCTGCAGTCGGGACATATCCCAAGGATGTGGACCTGAGCAGCGTGACGACGACCTCGGGCGGCGTAGAGACGGTGGACGGCACGCCTACGCTCCGGCTCCGCGACGGGCAAGTGGTCACGGGCTCGCTCATCCGCACCGACGATGCGCATATGGTAAAGGTGACCATCGAGGACGGCGCGACGGTGACGCTCAACGGTGCGACCATCGACGGCAAGGCCGAGTACGACGACGCCTGGGCAGGCATCACCTGCGAGGGCGACGCCACCATCCTGCTGACGGGCGTGAACACGGTGACGAACTTCGACTGCTGGTATCCCGCCATCTTCGTGCCCGAGGGTAAGACGCTCACCATCGG
Source organism: Bacteroidales bacterium (assembly GCA_024699055.1). Lineage (GTDB taxonomy): Bacteria > Bacteroidota > Bacteroidia > Bacteroidales > UBA932 > Cryptobacteroides. Next base: position 11,597 of record JAILQG010000044.1, on the reverse strand, counting down.
CGGCAGCGGCGCGCTCACCGCCAGCAACACCTACTATACCACAACCGGCCTCGGCGCGGCCATCGGCGGCGGCGACGAAATCCCCTGTGGCAATATCGCCATCACCGGCGGCACCGTCACGGCCAACGGCGGCTCCTGCAGTGCGGCCATCGGCGGTGGATATGGCGCCTCGGGCGGCAGTATCACCATCAGCGGCGGCACCGTCACGGCCACAGCCGCCAGCGACGGCGGCGCGGCCATCGGAAGCGGTCAACGCGGCGACAGCGGCGCCTCGTGCGGCGACATCACCATCTGCGGAACGGCCAGCGTCATGGCCACGGGCGGCGACAATGCTGCGGGTATCGGCAGCGGCGGCGCGGACCCTTACCGCGCCAACACGTGCGGCAACATCAGCATCAGCGGCGCCTGCACCGTCACGGCCACGGGCGGCGGCAACGCGGCGGGCATCGGCACAGGCAATCAGGCCACCTGCGGCAGCATCAGCATCACGGGCGGCACCGTCAGGGCCCAGGGCGGTAACAGTGCGGCGGGCATCGGCTGCGGACTGGGCAGCGATGAAAGAAAGAGCGAGTGCGGCGCCATCACCATCGAGACCATTGAGGGCCACGAGGATGACTTCACCAGCGTCACCGCCATCAGGGGCCAGGGCGCCCTTCGTCCCATCGGCCACAGCGCCTACGAGAGCAGAGATAATACCTGTGGCACCATCACCTTCGGCGTCTTTCCGGTATATGCCGCAGGAGAAGATCCTTACAATTATAATATCGGCGGAAGCGGCCTGATCTTCGAGGAGACGACGACCGACCTCGGCGACCCCGACGAGGACTACACCGACAACACGTGGGTGCTCCGGAAGAAGTAGCTGCAGACCCCGCGACCGGTGAGCACCTAGAACGGAGCTACCAGTTTGAAGGTCACGTTCCGTCCCATATTGGCTATGCCGATGTATTTGAGACGGCTAAGATGTGGCATATAAGCCCGGTCGGTAAGGTTTGAGCCGATGATGTACAACGACAGGCGCGTTTTACCTTTGATGACGACATCCGTTCCGGCCGATGCACCCAGCAGCAAGTATGCGGGCGTAGCCGTCTCCGTTCCACCTGCGGCATAAAAGTGGTTCTGCGCCATATTCCAGTCCAGGTTCAAGGATACAAAAGCGTTGTTGAACAACTGTCCGCCGTGGGTGATTTCCCACTTTACTTCCGAGAACAGACGGGGTGCCGGAATCAGCGGCAAGTCATCGCCATCTTTCTCCCGTGCATACACACAGGAAAAAGCACTGCTCAGGTGCAATTGGTGGATGGGATGGATATCAATGCCTATTTCACCGCCTCCCAGGTGCGCCAGGCCACTTCGGAAGGCATAGACCGGCAGGCCTTCATCGGACACTTCACCGTTGCGGGCGGCAAAAATGTAATTGTCGATGCGGCTGATGAATAATGCCGACTGTACGGAGACGTACCGCGAAGTGAAATCCATTCCCAAGTCCCCCTGCAGGCTGTATTCGGGCTTCAGGTCCTTATTACCCAGCTCAAAGCGGAAGGTCCCCTCGTGTTCTCCGTTGGAACCCAGTTCGGCCAGGTTCGGGGCGCGAAAACCCCTCGCCACGTTGGTCCTGAAAGTGAAGTGCTTACCCAGCGGCCGCACGACGCCAAAACTGGCGCTGATGCCCGGGAATCGGCGCCGGAAGTCTTCGAAGCGTCCGGGCAGGGCTTCGCTGTGGAGCCAGCGGATATCAGACCTGAGACCGCCGGAGAGTGTCCAATTGCCCAGAGTCTTGGTGGCGGTGGCGAAAATACCAGCATCAAAGAGGCTATAGGCGGGTATCAAATATTCTTCGCCCAGATTCTCGCTCTTCTGCCCCATGCCGGCCAGGCCGAAAGCGGTTTTCCAGCCACTGTCGAAGCTGGCCTGGTAGCGCAAGTCGTAGTTCACCGTATTCAGCCGGAAGTCCAGGCCCGCTTCCTCTGCACTTTCCTCAAATTCCTGCCGACGGTTCTGCTGCCAGCCCAGAATCAGCTTCAAATTACCTGGACCGAGATGGATGGTATTGTCGGATACTGCCTTATAGTGCCTGACATGCTGAAATGGGAGTGCAGGCATGTACCCATAGTTATCTCCTTCGCCCTCAATCATACCCGGAGTGAGATGGAAGTAACTGAATCTCAGGCGCGAATAGCCCCAGGTGCCGTTGCGGCCCAGCATGCCGGAGGCGGCACGTTCACGGTACCCGGAGTTGGCCACCCGGCCATTCAGGGCATTTCGGTATGCATGAGCGTATTTGTCCGAGAACCGGCCTCCGATTATCCAACCCTTGATGTTTCCGTCGGCAGCCAGAGAATACCCTATAAGGCCGCTGTTAGTCTGGTATTCCGAAGACAGGCTTCCGCCGAACTCCCCCGTTCCACGGTTGGGCGCAGGATGGAAGATAAGGATGCCGGCCAACGCATCGGAACCATACATCAGGGATGCCGGTCCTTTGAGGATTTCTACCGAGTGTACACTGGCACCGTCTATTTCGATACCATGCTCGTCACCCCACTGCTGGCCTTCCTGACGGATGCCGTCGTTGACAACCACCACGCGATTATATCCCATGCCGCGGATAACGGGCTTGGAGATGCCTCCGCCGGTGGTGATCTCGTTCAGACCGGGTTCGGCCGCGATGGCATTGATGATATTGCCTCCTGCACGGGCTGTCAGATCGACCGGACGGATCACCGACACCGGAGTCGGCATTTCCTTCAGTTTGCTGTCTCCGGCGAGACCGGTGACCACGATTTCATTAAGCTCAAGATGTTTGTAAAAAACGTCTGTAGAGTCAAGATGATTCTCCTGAGCGCTCGCTGCCACGCATACGCAGAGCATCGACAACACAATTATTGTCCATTTTATGTGTATTGATTTCCTGTGCATCATCAAATCGCTATTGTTACAATGGCCGCAAATTTACGAAAAAGTCTCCGTAATTGCACGGGGGCTACTTCTCTTCCAGATATCGGATGGTCTTCCCTTGGCTGCGGGCGTATTCGATCTCAGAACGGGTGCTAGAGCCGATGTAGCCTCCGACGTTGATGACGTAGATGCTGTCGGCCATGTCGATCTTGCGCTTGTGCATGTCGTCGAGCATCTCCTTGGTGCCTTCGGTCCAGACTTCATCGTCGCCGCTGTGGCCGAAGAGGCCGACACTGATGACGATGTTGCCTTCAAGCGTAAGGCGCTTCTGCGCCTCGATGAACGCATCCTTGAAGCGCGTGCTGCCGCAGAGGGTTATGACGGGATATTTGCCTATCATGGGAATTAGGTGCTTTGTATCCGCAAATTTACAAAAAAGTCTCCAAACTCCCGTTCACGCAGCCACGGGCGGCTACGCCTCCCGAAGGGCACAGGGTTGCCGGTGAAAGATGAAAAGAGTTGGCCCTAAAATGTTGTAGTAACGTGCTTATGTTGGGTTACTAAAGCACTTATGCCAGAACGAGTTGCATCTTCCATACGCCAGATTATTCGTTTATAAAACTCTGAACGATTGACGCAACATCATCATGTAAAAGAATCTGAGTCCCAAACTGTAATAGGCCTTTGGGGATGTTTGCGAGAGCAGCCTCAAATGTCTCAAAATCATTCTCAGATTCCCCATTTACAATAAGACGAAAGGATGATTTAGAGCCACTCGTTATCTTTGACACCTCAATGGTTTTTGCACCACCAGAGTATTCGAGCAGCTTTTCTACCTTCATTTCTTTGCCAATCAGGTTCTCCTCAAAGAATGCTTTTAACCTGGCAATCATATCATCATTGCGCTTGTCGATTTCCTCTTTGCCCCAGTCGTTAAAAGCCAGAAGAGATTTGACTTCCAAATACTTGGACTTTTCATAGTACTCCTTCTTTTTACCATAGAAGCCATTACTAGCTTGAATGTTAAGACGCCACTCAAGAGGAATCTTATTGCCGAACTTATTGATGTAACGCATTGCCTCTTCATCACTCCAAGTAAAGTAGGTATTGTTCCACTTTTGAGGGAATATGTGCTCAATCTGGAATGAGCTATCTATACGACCTTGCTCTTCGTCGTATAGGTATGTGTGCAGGAGTAGCATTGGCTTTGTGATTTTCGAATTGGACAAAGCATTCATCCTTTGTTCGAAATCAATAACCGGATAACTAAAATTGGCCTCCCCGGTATTATACACACTAATGCATGCGTTGAAGATTGGATCCTTAATGGCATTCACCGAAGGATTTTCCAAGAATTTAACGAAGAGGAATGACATCAAGTTTTTCAAGAATGCAGGCAATTTGTCCGCATAATCAGTTTTATGCTTGAAAAAGAACACTGTTGTAGGGTACTTCCAATATTCATTCGGATAACAAAGCAAGCAGTGGATAAGCTTTCGAACCTCGTCTGGCAAAGCTTTCCCATCTTCTTTCAATACAGTCGACCAAAAACCTGCCAACTCTTTGAGATCATCCATGATATGTGGAACACGAAGCTTCTCATAGTGATTGTCCTGATAAAATTTCCTCAATCCAATTTCCTTTGAGTTATCACCTGCGTCAGCACGAATGTAATGCGTATAATAACGGAATAAATCATTTAGGGTCAATCCCACATCATCAAGTGTAAGAGAAAGCTCTTTCCAAGTTTCAGTAAACTCCTCTTTCTTACCTTCCTCCTGCATTTTATACAACTGCGCTTTAAATATGTCCGCGTCCGCCAGAGGCATGCCTCGGTCATTCAACGTATGAAAGATGGTCAGAGCAATATCAAGGTCTTTGCATTCAATAGGAAGTATAATACATTGATTGAGAATGAACAAGCAGAGATCTTCCCAGTCTAGAGTAGAATCCTTTGCGTAGGCATCACACTGCTCTTGGAAATAGCGATAATTCTCTTCGTAATGGCTTTTACCATTAGACGCTGTTCCAGTTGCGATAATAGCGTGAAGAATGTCGTTATCCTTCTCAGTTGCAACTTTTGACTGAATATGGATTGAGCCCTTATCCGTAACCTTTTGAGATTTTGGATTAACATCCCAAATGCAGGCGCCAACCTGTTTCATTAATCCGACCACTTCTTCATTCGAAGGGTTCAACTCATTCATTTTCTCCAATTTCGTATAGAACGCACGAAGCAGAAGGAAGAAAGATGTAATCCTCTGCTGGCCATCAATGATATTGATTCCCTTACCCTCCTCAGGACAGGACACAATGGTTCCCAGAAAATACTCGCTGGAAGCATCCGTTGTTGGCTCTAAGCGAAAATCCCGAATATCTTCCCATAGAGTTCTGCATTTATCAGCATCCCAACTATATGGCCGCTGGTACTCAGGAATAATAAAATATTTAACGCTATTGTCTTTAAGGGTTTCTGTAAGATACTTACCGATGCTCCTTTTGCTTACGCTTAATTCTGCCATGATGCTATCCGTATAATGTGGTTACTCGTATCGCTTGCATAATTACCGCACTCCTCACATGAAAAGTGCCGTAACACAAATATAACGTTTTTCCTTCGTCTTAACCGAATCATTGTCATATAACGGTAAAGGTATACGTGCTGTGTCCCAAATCGTGAGGCAACAGGAAGAATAATGGTGTATATTGTCCACAGCCCTAGACGGCACTTAGAACATAGGCTACCATGACATTATCTAGTGTATCAACTATTAACCACCATTTTAACATCTAGCCACCGGAGCACCATCGTTACTGCTCGGTTGCCACAACTATTGTTGGCATAGAATTCCGGATCTTTTCCAGCAGCCCCCTGTCCTCACAATAATATTTGCAACTCTTTGCATAATGTGGTTTTGGATTCTCCGGTGTACCATACTTCTTGTAGAGGCGACAGAATATCGGATCTAAGCCAAATCCGACCTCGTACCCGTTGCTGTGATATTTGCAGAACTGGCACGTCTTAACGTCTATTCCATGCTGCCTTGCTGCTGCATAACCGAATTCATAAGGTGATGGGTTCCCAAGATAGAAGCTGTCGATGCTGGCCTCAAAGATGGCTTTATCATTGTCCTTGGTCAAGACATCCCTGCAGGACTTGAACTCATCCATGGGAGTCACAAAGGCTTTGCCGCTGCGGAACAGATAGAAGCGTTGAATACTGCGCTGCGCGAGGGGCTCCGGAGCGGAAGAATTCTTCTTGAATCCGTGGAATTTGGCGAACCCAATGGTTTCCACATCGCGAACCTGCCCATACTTGGCGTCTGGATTCTCGACGATTGGCGATGACAATAGCGTGGTAATATCCTCTTCGGTTTTTATCCGGATTTCAATGATTCGAAGGCCGGAATCGCGTTTCTGAGGAGTGCTCTTATGGGATACCTGAATCTCGATAAGTACCGGCTTCCGATCTGGCTTTAAGGAATTCGTCAGCAGTATATCTGCGATGTAATCACCAATAGGCTTTTCCTCTTCACTGGTATCGTAGAACTTCTTGAGGTCATAAGTCTCAAGCTTATAATCATGGCATTCCTCTTCATTTGCAAACGGGCAAGTTGCACCATCAGAGCACTTGACATCCCGGTAATAGCCGACCATGAAGGGCTTATCCTTTTCAAACTCTTCTTTGATGAGACGCTTGGCTACCATATGGAGGTAGGTTTCAGTACCGCAGTGGATTTCATCACCACGATGCGCGAAGTGCCAGTCGCGGACTTCACCCATACGGGCGATCATACCGGCACCGCATCCAATACAGTGGTAGGTGTGTCCTTCATTTTTTTCGATATAAGCCTGCTTTATCGATACTAAACGTCCCTGCTCGTCAAGAGCATAATGATATTTAACTCCAGCCATAATAACCTCTTATTACTCGTTGGGAATCAGGTCCAGATGGGCATTGAGGACAATGGCGATACGGGACAGGATGTCGATTCCGGTGGAATACTTTCCCTGCTCGATGCGGGACAAATTCGCCGCATCGATGCCGGTAAGCAGCGCCAAATCCCTAGCCTCCATCTTCTTGGCCTCACGCAATTCCTTGATTCGTTTGCCAATTCTGACTCGCTCACTCTGCCTGTTTCCATCATCCATTCCCATAGACGGAACAGCATTGAGTATAAATTCGCGGTAAATGCGATTCACCATCTGCTCCTTGTCATCGGAGAAGTTCCGGTCGAAGATGAATTCAATCAGATGGAGGACGTATGCCTTGTACTCATCACTTTCGTACTTGGCCATGTCTGACATGATTTTGAAGAGTTCGCCATCCGGCGTTTGAACCTCGACAAAGTGCTTATCGAGGATTTGGGCACGCGACCTGGTCGGGGTGTCCATGAACTTTTTCAAGTTCTTATCCATATGTCTGATGCCGTATTTGTAGGTGTTGCCGCCACCGCTAAGTGTTAAAACTGATACAAAGGTAAGAAATACATCTCCAATTGGCAAATAAACCAATTAGAATTTCTGGTTAAATTTGCTTATACACCGGATAATCAGTAAATTTGACCTCAACAAACACAAAACCGGACACAATGATCTACATCGCCTCCAGCTGGAGAAATCCATACTACGAAGATGTCGTCAAACGCCTGAAAAAAGAAGGTCTCTCCGTCTATGACTTCCGAAACCCTCCCCATGGCGGTACAGGCTTTCATTGGACTGACGTGGACGAAAACGCCCCTAATTGGACGTTTGAGCAGTATGCCGAGGGATTGCGCCATCCGCTGGCGGAACGCCAATTTGAGGCTGATCTGGAAGCTCTCAAAGCCGCCGACACTTGCATCCTCGTTCTCCCATGTGGTCGCAGCGCCCACACCGAAGCCGGATGGATGGCAGGCGCCGGCAAGCACGTAATTGTCTATATCCCGGAGATGGTGGAGCCGGAGCTGATGTACAAACTATTTGACCACGTCGTGGATAATCTGGACGATCTGGTCAAATGCTTCGAGAATGACGGAGAAATCAAAAACTAAAGAAATCGGCCCCATAACTGGAAGTCGATTTGTCTTATAATACCGCGACTGCGGGGAAATGTCTATCTTGCCTTTCCCGAACAATTCCTACAAACTGCTTAAGAGATAATAAATCATTGCGATATCTCTTATCAAAGGTTGACAGATTGGACTCTGGGACCACAAGAGTCAGTCTTTCATCTTTCATTTCCTGTAGCTGATTGGCTGAGATACTCGGCTGCAAAGTAAAGAGGTATTTGCAATCAATCCGATTGGCCTCTGTAAGAACCTGACGCCATCTGTCTTTACATGTTGTTTTGGCACCAAGGAAGGTCAAGTCATCAGCCGGAAACTCAAAGTTGTGATACTCCTCGATGCCGGGGAACAAGAAATCGGGCTTTTTGTTGCCTTCAGTTACGGCTTGCTCTACAAATCTCAATTGAGCCGTGGTGAAAACGTTGGCTAGATGATGCTCCAAGGACTTACCGACACGAGATTTTCTGCGGTTCAGGAATGAGTTGGCAAAGTCTGAGATAGCCTTGAGACTCTCGAACGGCGAGGTATATATAGGGCGATAAAACTTTTCCTCAAATTGATAGAAAAGTTCCGTTTCCGTATCTAGCCACTTCGTGAGAAATGTATCGGGGCTTGCAACAATATCTCTGTCGGTTATCCCATATGTCTCGTTAAAGATACTACTTGCAAAGCTGGAAAGATCTCGTGTGTCAGGGAATGATTCCGTCCTGAGCAAAATCTCTTCCATCAGTTGCTTCAGTCTAAGATCGGGAGACACTATCGCGTGTTTGTCAATCACGACATTCACCTGCTCCATAGGAAGGTTGAAGTGGGAGAAGAAAGCATCTATGTCATCATCACTCTCCAAAATGGTGACACAATACTCATCTTCAACCATTTTGCTCATTACAATCAGGCTGCCCACATCGTCAGGTTTCAAGAACGGGAATCCTCTTCCAAACCGAGTGATACGCAACTCGTTCTTTGCCTTATGATAATAGGTTATGCAACTGTCAGTGTCCGAACCATCATGCCAATGAATCTTGACATATTTCTTCAAATTGTCGCGAACCGATGGATCTGCCCCCGGGAAAAGAAGCCCGAAAGCCTCCTTAGGAGCAAAAAAACCCGCCTGATGAGAATTCGTGCTTGCATCGTTGGGTGTTAGATAGTGGCAAAACGCACCAACGGACCGATTGACTTGATTTATAGCAAGATCTAAAAAATCTGTCATACCTTCTTTTTCATTGTTTTGACCAGCTGCTCGGAAACGGCTGTGATAAGCGGAACGATAACTGAATTGCCGCACTGACGGTAGGCCTGAACCTCCGAAACGGCGTTGATGATGTATTCGTCAGGGTAACCCATCAAGCGGGCACATTCGCGAGGAGTAAGGCGGCGAGGATTGACGCCTTCGCCCTGCGGAATGAGAATCTCGGAACCGTCCTTATAATATCGGGCACTAAGGGTGCGTGTGATACCGTTGAGATCCACGAGGCCATATCCGAAACCATTGCCCTTTTCCTTGTGCTTCTGAGCATAGTTCTGGAGATAGCCCCAGAGTTTATCCGACAGCGTGTATTTGGCCGGAACATTCTGCTCCAGTATGTCACCGATGCAGTTTACAGGTTCGCTCAGCTTGGGGAACTCAAACTTCTCTTTGCCGCCGTAAACTTTACGGTCATAGCCGACAATCATAATTCTCTCACGGTGCTGAGGAACAAATGATCTGCCGTCCAGTACCTCGTAATGGATGCTGTAATCCAGCTCCTCCAGCGTCTCGGTAATCACCTTGAACGTGCGGCCTTTGTCGTGGGAAACGAGATTTTTCACGTTCTCCAGATAGAAAGCCTTGGGGCGGTGACGGCTAATAATGTCTGCCACATCGAAAAAGAGAGTGCCCTGCGTTTTATCCTTGAAGCCGGTTTCACGTCCAAGGCTGTTTTTCTTGGAGACACCTGCAATGGAGAACGGCTGGCAAGGAAAACCGGCGCAAAGCACGTCGAAATGCTCCGGGATATAAGATTTAGTCTCTTCTTTGGTGATGTCGCCAAACGGCATATCGCCAAAGTTGGCCATGTAGGTTTTCTGCGCGTACTGGTTCCATTCCGAGGAGAAGATGCACTTGCCTCCCTGGGCCTGCATTGCAAGGCGGAAGCCGCCCATCCCGGCAAACAGGTCGATGAACGTGAACTTGGGATTCTCCGGCTCCGGGAACGGGACATCAAAGAACTCCTTGAAGTAGAGCTCAAGCGGATCATCATTCAGGACGGATTCGTTACCTTCCTTTTTATCCAGGACTTCCTCCGTAATGAAGGAGAAGGCCTCCTCTTTGCCGGCAGCGCTCATGTACTTGCGGTTGTGCAGGTACTGAGTCAGGACGGAAAGGCTGTCTTTCTGTCCCTTTTTCTCGCATTGGGCAAACAGGGCCTGAGAATCAATGCAGTTCAGATATGGGTACCTTTTGCTTTTAAGCATCATGCGGCGTGTTTTAGTCTTCAAAGTTACAAATTTTCACCCAAACCCTTGACATCACATAGCATGTTTCATCAAAAAAAACAGTAATATTGCATACGCAACACATTTGATAAATGTCCGACGTTCACAACCCAGAACAGCGCCACAAAAATATGGTTGCTATCCGCTCTGAATCCACTATACCGGAGTTGAAACTGCGCCATGCCCTCTGGCGTCTCGGATTCCGCTATCGTGTGAACGTAAAACACTTACCCGGATCTCCTGATATCGTACTTCCCAAGTACCGCACCGTCATCTTCGTACACGGCTGTTTTTGGCACGGCCACAAGGACTGCAAGAACGCCTCAACGCCGAAGACCAACACGGACTTTTGGAAGGCAAAGGTGGCCAGAAACCAGGAGCGCGACCAAGAAGTCTGGCGCCAGCTGGAGGCCAAGGGCTGGACAGTCATAATCGTCTGGGAATGCCAGCTGAAGAAGGCTGTCCTGGACGAAACCATTGCACGCGTGAAGGCGGAAATCATCCGGAACGGAGAGGCCTATCGCTCTGCACAAAACGAAAGGCGGAAGGCCCGTGAAGCCTACCGCCTTGAAATGAAATCCCGTAAAGTCCGCGAGGCGGCCCTCAAAGCGGAATTGAAGCGTATTTAGCACCCGGCACCCATGTGCCCTTCGGGAGGCGTAGCCGCCCGTGGCTGCGTGAACGGGAGGGGCCCATCGAAGATGGGAGGGATAGGGCCGAAGGCCCGTACCGGTTCGAAGGGCAGCAGGGGTGCCGGAGCTAAATCATGCGAATCACCATCCGCCGAAACCGCCTCCGGGGCCGCCGGGTCCGCCATTGCCACCGGTATAGTTCGTCAGGCTTACTTCCGTCCCGCCGGAGATGCCGTCTGTAGCCCAGACTCCCCCGCATTTGGCATCGCCGCTTACGCTCACGCCCTTATAGCCGCCCGAAAGCGAAGGAGCCGAAACGATGAAGCTGGAGATATTCGACGGAGTCTTGAAAGCCGCGATGAAGGAAGAACCGTCGTGCAGAGCGTTCCAGGAACCGGCGTTTGCACTCATGCTGTAGACGCTTTGGGCGGCGGAATAGCCGCTCTCAAGGCCGCCATAAGCGACGACGGTCGCACCGGCGTTGATGTACAGTTTCTTATTCTCTTCAGTATTCGTATCGATGGCGACCTCCGGAGCGCCTTTC
>JAILQG010000012.1 GCA_024699055.1 Bacteroidales bacterium | reverse complement strand
AAGACCTCGGCGCCAAGTGATGCGCACCGAACCGATAACTTCTGTCCGGAATCCAAAAATCAAGGAAGCCGTCTCCCTCGGGTACCGTTCCGACGTACGCCGCGAGAGGGGGCTTTTCCTCGTGGAAGGCCGCAGGGAAGTTGAGCGCTGCCTGGCGGCCGGGTTCAACGCCCGCTGCATTTTCTGGTGCCCGGAGCTGCTCCCCTCCGAACAGCTCGACGCCATAACGGCCGGAGCGCTTCCGGCCACCTGCAAGGTATTCGAAGTACCGGCGGAAGTCTACGGAAAAATAGCATACCGGGGCGGGACCGAAGGCATCATCGCCGAGGTGGAATGGCGGGAACTCAGCCTGACTGACCTGCCGCAGCGCGGTCCCGACACTCCGGCGCCGCTCATCATGGTGCTGGAATCGGTGGAAAAGCCCGGCAACCTCGGTGCAGTGCTGCGCAGCGCCGACGCCGCCGGTGCAAGCGCCCTGCTCGTCTGCGACTCCCCCACAGACATATACAATCCCAACGTAATACGGGCAAGCGTGGGCGCCGTCTTCACCGTTCCCGTTATCTGCTGCAGCTCGGAAGAGGCCATCAAATGGCTGAAAGACAACGGTATACAGATTCTCACAGCCCAGCTTCAGGACTCCTCCCTGTACTACGAGACCGGCATGACCGGCCCCACGGCCATAGTCATGGGCACTGAATCGACAGGCCTCACCGACAAGTGGCGCGACGCCGCCGACGCCCATATCCGCATCCCCATGCTCGGAGCCGAGGATTCCCTCAACGTGAGCGTGTCCGCCGCCATCCTTCTGTACGAGGCGGTAAGGCAGAGACTAACCCCTTGACTTTCTCCAAATTAATCGGTATATTTGTCGATTGGAAAAAATGGAGGCAAAATGGAACATAGCAAACCCGGCCGACCAGGAAAAGGTCGGTGCGCTGGCGCTGGCTCTCGGCATTGACCGCGTGCTGGCGGAGTTGCTTGTCCAAAGGGGCATCGACACCTTCGAACAGGCCCGCGCATTCTTCAGGCCGAACCTCCAGGACCTCCACGACCCCTTCCTCATGAAGGACATGGCCGCCGCCGTGGAGCGGCTCCACAAGGCCATCAGTTCCGGCGAAAAGATACTGGTCTACGGCGACTACGACGTCGACGGCACCACTGCGGTTTCACTGGTCTACTCCTTCATCAAGCGCTACACGGAGAACGTGGATTTCTATATCCCCGACCGCTATGACGAAGGCTACGGCCTGTCGGTCAAGGGAATAGAAACGGCCGAGAAGGGCGGCTACACCCTCATCATCACCCTCGACTGCGGCATCAAGGCCATCGAGAAAGTCAGGCTGGCGGGCGAAAAGGGCATCGACGTCATAATATGCGACCATCATCTGCCCGAAGACGAACTGCCTTCGGCGGTGGCCGTGCTGGATCCGAAACGCACCGACGACAACTATCCATACGACGACCTCTGCGGCTGCGGAGTGGGGTTCAAGCTGGTGCAGGGCTACGCACAGAAATACGAGATTCCGTTCGATACCCTCATCCCTCTGCTCGACCTCTGCGTGGTGAGCATCGCCTCCGACCTGGTGTTCATGACCGGTGAGAACCGCATCTTGGCCCATTTCGGGCTCAAGAGGCTCAACGAAGAGCCCCGCAAGGGCCTCCTGGCCCTCATCAGCCTGAGCAACCTCGAACCCGGGCACGTCGGAATCGACGACATAGTGTTCAAGATAGGTCCCCGCATCAATGCCGCCGGACGCATGGAAACCGGCAGGCTGGCGGTGGAACTCCTCACCGCCACCGATACCGGCAGGGCCACCATGATCGGCGAGCGCATCAACAACAGTAACAACGACCGCAAGAACATAGACCGCGAAATCACGGCGGAAGCCCTCGAAATGGTCGAGTCGGGAAAAGCCCTCGCGAGCGAGAACGTCACGGTAGTGTACAATCCGGCCTGGAACAAGGGCGTAGTAGGCATAGTGGCGTCGCGCCTGGTCGAAGCATTCTATAAGCCCACTGTCGTGCTCACCAAGAGCAACGGTTTCGTAACCGGCTCCGCCAGAAGCGTTTCCGGTTTCGATCTATACTCCGCGATAGAAAACTGCGCCGACCTTCTCGAAAACTTCGGCGGTCACGTTTATGCCGCGGGGCTCACCATGAAGGAAGAGAATCTCCCCGAGTTCGCCCGTCGCATGGACGAGTTCGTAAAGGGCAAGATATCGGGCGAAATGCTCACCCCGGTGGTCGACATCGACGCACGCCTGGACTTCTCGCAGATAACCCCCAAGTTCTTCCGCATCCTCAAGCAGTTCCAGCCCTTCGGCCCTGGCAACAACAATCCGGTCTTCGTCACCGAGAACGTCTACGACTCCGGAAACGGCCGCAAAGTGGGGGCCGGAGGAGTGCATCTCAAGCTCGACCTCATGCAGGAAAACCAGCCCTACCACCAGATTCCTTCCATCGGCTTCAACATGAGCGAGTTCTTCGACTACATCCACGACGGCAACGCCATGGACATCTGCTACAGCATAGTGGAGAACTACTACAGGGGCAATTCTTCCATGCAGCTCCGCATCCGCGACATCCGCGAGCGGGAAGACATCATCTGAATGCAGCGTTTCGGCCTCATCGGACACCCTCTCGCCGGCTCCGGCAGCCCGGCGCTTTTCGCGCGCGCATACGGCGGCCGCCTGCCCTACGACCTCATCGATGGAGACGATTTCGAGGCCTCCTGGGGGCGCTTTCTCGAAGGCTATCAGGCGATCAATATCACGGCGCCGTTCAAGGAGCTCGCATTTGAAAGGGTGATTCCGGCGGACGACTCCGTGAGGAGTATAGGCGCGGTGAACATCGCCGTGAAGACCAACGAGGGCATAATAGGTTACAATTCCGACTGTCTCGGAGTGCGCAAACTGCTTGAAGATAACGGTTTCGGCAAAGATGCGGTAGCCGTGGTGGCAGGTTTCGGCGGCGCCGGAAAGGCGGCATATGCCGCGGCGTTGTCGCTCGGCATGGACGCCGTGGTCTGCAACCGTACCGCGAAGCCGCTCGGCGACGGGCGCTCCACCAGGCCCCTCGAAGAGCTGACTATCCTGGCCGCAGTGGCGGACATCCTCATATACACTCTGCCCGTAGCGATGGAAGGGCTGTCGTGCCCCGTCGTCCTCGAAGCGAATTACCGCACTCCGGGCATGCAGTACGCGGCCTCTGAGCGTTACATTCCCGGCACAGACTGGCTTCTGGAGCAGGCCCGGACGGGGTACGCACTCATGACCGGAGAGGCTCCCGAGCTCCTGTAAGTTCCCACGAACTTTTGGTTTCCGTTTGTTTGTATTTATGGCAAAAAGTGAGTAAATTTGTAAGCTATTAAGCTATAAAAAGCCAATAACCACAATTTACGCACTATGACAAATAAACAGATGCTTTTGCTCGGCGACGAGGCGGTTGCATTGGGAGCACTTGATGCAGGACTCAGCGGCGTATTCGCTTATCCCGGCACCCCCTCCACCGAAATCACGGAATTCATTCAGAATCAGAAAGGCTACAAAGGGCGCGGCCAGCAGCAGCTCTGCGGCGAACCCCCGGTGCACTGCAACTGGAGCGCGAATGAGAAGACGGCCATGGAAGAGGCCCTGGGCGCATCCTATGCAGGCAAGAGGGCTCTCGTTTGCATGAAGCACGTGGGCATGAACGTATGCGCCGATCCTTTCATGGGTTCCGCCATGACGGGCGCAAACGGCGGACTGGTAGTAGCCGCCTGCGACGATCCCAGCATGCATTCCTCACAGAACGAACAGGACAGCCGCTTCTATGCGAACTTCGCAATGATTCCCTGCATGGAGCCCTGCAGCCAGCAGGAGGCTTATGAGGCCACGAAGTATGCCTTCGACCTCAGCGAAAAGTTCAACATTCCCGTCCTGATGCGCATGGTCACACGCCTTTCCCACTCGCGCGCGAACGTGACCCCGGGCGAAGTCCGCGCCCAGAACGGGCTCCACTTCCCCGATGCAGCCCACGAGAAGCAGTGGGTCACCCTTCCGGCAATCGCCAGGAAGCGTTATCCCCAGCTCATCAAGGACAACGTCGAATTCGAGAAGGCCGCCGAAACCTCTCCCTTCAACAAATACATCGAGGGCCCCGACAAGAGCCTGGGCATCATAGCCTGCGGCCTCGCATACAACTACCTCATGGAAAACTTCAAGGACGGATGCCCGTTCCCCGTCCTCAAGATAGGCCAGTACCCGTTCCCGAAGAACCTCGCCCTCAAGCTGGCCGGCGAATGCAAGACCATACTCGTCATGGAAGAGGGACAGCCCGTGGTCGAAACCATGCTCAGGGGCACCTTCCCGACCGGCATCACCGTAAAGGGACGCCTTGACGGCACTCTCCCCCGCACCGGAGAACTCGATCCCGACTGCGCCCGCACCGCCGTGGGCCTCGCTCCCCGCGAAGAGCGTGCGACGTCCGAAATCATCGCCCCCCGTCCCCCGGCACTCTGCCAGGGCTGCGGCCACCGCGACTTCTTCACGGCCCTCAACATGGCCCTCGAAGGCTACAAGGGCGCCCGGGTATACGGCGACATCGGCTGCTACACCCTTGGCTACATGCCTCCCTTCAAGGCTCTCCACACCTGCGTTGAAATGGGCGCATCCGTAACCATGGCGGTAGGCTCGGCCCTCATGGGCGGCTATCCCATGGTAGGCGTGGTCGGCGACAGCACCTTCACCCACAGCGGCATGACCGGCCTGCTCGACGCGGTGAACGAACACGCCGACGTCACCATCTGCATTTCCGATAACGAAACCACGGCCATGACGGGCGGGCAGGACAGTGCCGGCACCGGCAAGATCGAGGCCATCTGCATCGCCCTCGGGGTCGCCCCGGAGCACGTCCGCACCATCATCCCGCTCGCCAAGAACTACGACGAGATGGTTCGGATTATCAAGGAAGAACTTGAATATCACGGAGTTTCAGTAATTGTCAGCCGTCGCGAATGCATCCAGACCGCAAAGCGGCACGCAGCGGCAAAAAAGCAGTAAAGCCATGAAAGAAGACATCATACTCGCAGGCGTAGGAGGACAGGGTATACTCTCCATCGCCACTGTTATAGGAAATGCTGCGGTAAAGCAGAACCTCAATCTCAAGCAGGCCGAGGTACACGGCATGAGCCAGAGGGGCGGCGACGTGCAGAGCCATCTGCGCCTCTCTTCCAGTCCCATCTCATCCGACCTCATCCCCCACGGGGAGTGCGACCTCATAATCGCCATGGAGCCCATGGAGGCGCTCCGCTATCTGCCATGGCTCTCGAAGAAGGGCTGGATCATCACGGCCACGGCTCCCTTCGTGAACATCCCCGACTACCCGGACATCGAGGCGGTGAAAGCCGAACTCGCAAAGGCCGGCAACGTCATCGCCCTCGACGCCGATGCGCTGGCCAGGGAAGCCGGATCTCCCAGAAGCGCTAACATGGCCCTGCTGGGCGCATGCGCTTCCGTGCTCGGAATACTAGACGCCGACTCGCTTCGCGACGGCATCAGGGCTATCTTCGGCCGCAAGGGAGAAGCCATCGTGGAGGCCAACCTCAAGGCGTTCGACGCCGGTCTTGAATTCGCAGGAAAACAGCAGTTAGGAAAGTAGACATGAGCAAATACCCGATTTCTGAAAAACAGTTCTCCGACCTGCTCCGGAGCATGGACATATCCGATATTTCGCTGGCATCCATCAGGCAGTGCCAGGCTGTTGGTCTGGAGATGGAGAACATCACCGGAGAGCCCGTAGTGCATCTCGAAATGGGAATCCCGGGCATCAACCTCCACAACATAGGCGTCAACGCCCAGGAAGAGGCCCTCGAGAAAGGCATGGCCAAGACATACCCGCCCATCGGAGGCATAAAGCCCCTGAAGGAAAACGCGTCCCGTTTCGTGAAGGCCTTCGTCGACGTCGACGTGAGCCCCAAGTGCATCATCCCCACCGTGGGCAGCATGAACGGCAGTTTCAACCTCATCCTCGAGTGCTCGCAGCTGGATCCCGTAAAGGACACCATCCTTTACATCTGCCCGGGCTTCTCGGCTCACGGCCGCCAGCCCGACGTGCTCGGCATCCGCAACTACACTTTCGACATCTACCAGTACCGCGGCGAAAAGCTGCGCGAGAAGCTGGAGCAGGAATTCAGCACCGGACGGATCGCCGCCCTGCTCTATTCCAACCCCAACAATCCGGCATGGATCTGCCTCACCGAAGAAGAGCTCAGGATCATCGGCGAATGCGCCACGAAATATGACGTGATAGTGCTCGAAGACATGGCCTATATGTGCATGGACTTCCGCAAGGACATGTCCAAGCCGTTCGAGCCCCCCTTCCAGCCCACCGTGGCCAAATACACGGACAATTACGTCATAATGATATCCGGCTCCAAGATATTCAGTTATGCCGGCGAACGCATAGCCATCACCTGCATCTCCGACAAGCTCTACGACCGGGAGTTTCCCGAACTCCGCCGCCGCTACGGAACCGGTTCGTTCGGTGACAACTACATGCTCAACTACTGCTACGTGTGCTCCTCCGGCTGCTCGCATTCCGCGCAGTATGCCATCGCTGCCATGTTCAAGGCCGCCGCGGACGGCACCTACGATTTCGTATCGGAGCTCCGCGAATACGGCAAGAGAGCCCACCGCAGCAAGGAAATCTTCGAAAAGCACGGTTTCCATCTGGTCTACGATAAAGACATCGACCAGAGCATCGGAGACGGCTTCTTCTACACCATGGGGCATGAAGGCCTGAACAACCTGCAGCTGCTCACGCTCCTCATGCGCTGCGGCATCAACGCCATAGCGCTGAATTCCACCGGCAGCGGCAAGCAGGGCATCAGGGTGTGCGTCTCCCAGATGGTATCCGACGCCGATTTCGAACGTCTTGACGAAAGGCTCACCATATTCGAGAAACTTATCTAAGATGAAATACGTTAGCGCAGACGAAGCCGTAAAATGCATCGAGAGCGGAGACGCCGTGTTCTTCCAGGGAAGCACCTCCGTCCCCGAACTCATCCAGCAGGCCCTTGCAAAGAGGGCTCCCGAGCTCCGCGGGGTCCAGATCTTTTCCGGATTCAACATCACCTCGCGCCCGGCGGCATTCACGGCCAATCCCGAGTATAAGGAATCCTTCCTTATCAACAGCATCTTCCCCTCGCCCGACATCCGCAAGTGGATAAACGACGGATGGGGCACCATGACCCCCGTGTTCCTCAGCGAAGCGCCCGGCCTCTTCCGCCGCAAGGAGCTGCCCATGGACGTGGCCGTCATCAACTGCTCCCTCCCCGACGAGAACGGCTACTGCTCCTACGGAGTTTCGGCCGACCTTGCCGTTTCCGCGGTGGAATGCGCATCTAAGGTCATCGCACAGGTGAACAAGAGCGTCCCCTACCTTTACGGAGATTGCCTGATTCACGAGAGCAAGATTACCGCCGCTGTGCTATGCGACGAGCCCTGCGTGGACATGAAACTGGGCGAGCCCAATGAGATAGAGGCGGCAATAGGCCGCAACGTAGCTGCCGAGATTCCCGACGGAGCGTGTCTGCAGATAGGTGTGGGCGGCATTCCGAACGCCACCCTCAACGCCCTCAGGGACCACAAGCACCTCGGCCTTCATACCGAGGCCATGACTGACGGAGTCTACCGCCTGATGCAGTCGGGCGCCCTGGACAATTCCCTCAAGAAAGTGCACCCGGGCGTCGGCATCGCCTCGCTGTGCATGGGTTCAGCCGATGTATACAAAGCCATGGACCACAACAAGGCTGTCGAGTTCTACGACGTGGCCTACACCAACGATCCGGCCATAATCCGACAGAATCCCAAGGCCTGCGCCATCAATTCAGCCATAGAGGTGGACCTCACCGGACAGGTATGCGCCGATTCCATCGGCGAGCGTATCTATTCCAGCGTCGGCGGCCAGCACGACTTCATGTATGGATGCTCCCTTGCCGAAGGGGGCAGGACCTTCATCGCACTGCCTTCCCGCACCAACAAGGGTCAGGGCAAGATAGTGGCCAACCTGCAGCCCGGCGCCGGAGTGGTGACAACCCGCTTCCAGACGCAGTTCGTGGCGACGGAATGGGGAATCGCCTACCTGCGCAACAAGAACCTCGCACAGAGGGCGAAGGCGCTCATCGCAATCGCCCATCCCGACGACCGCGAGGAGCTTGAGAAGGCCGCCTGCAAGCGTTTCGGCTACTCATTCCTGCGAATCAAATAGGATTTAAATCATAATACCATGTCACTCAACAAAGTAATGCTTATCGGTAACGTTGGTAGAGACCCTGAGATACGTTACCTTGACGGAAACAACGGCGGCACCAAGGTCGCCACATTCACCCTCGCCACATCTGAAAAATACCGCGACCGCAACGGCGAGCTTCGCGAAAACACTGAGTGGCACAATATCGTAGCCTGGCGCAATTCTGCTGACATAGCCGAAAAGTATGTCCACAAGGGCACCCAGCTCTATATCGAAGGGCGCCTCCGCACCCGTTCCTACACGAGCCAGGACGGTTCGAAGAAGTATACCACCGAAATCACGGTGGACAATCTCCAGCTCCTCAGCAAGCGCGAAGGCGGTCCCGACGATGCTTACGCCCCGCAGGGCGGAGGGTATCAGCGCCAGGGCTATGGCCAGCAGAGCGCGCCCGCAACTGACGACATCCCGTCATTCGGCCAGCCTGCTCCTGCACAGCAGCCAATGCGCAACACTCCCGCAGCCGCTCCTCAGCCGGACCTGGAGCCTAAGGACGACGATCTTCCGTTCTAGGAAGCTCTGCCTGTAGTTTATTTCCCGGGTTTGTTCGGTTCGTCCAGAGCAAGCTCGGGATGTTTTTTTGACGACCTCGCCAGAAGCCATGACAGCGCCATGGCCACCACGCAGATGGCCATGAACAGGTATTCGGCCATGACGGGGCTGGAGTCTTCGAGGATGTTCCCGGCAACGCGCTTGAAGCCCCAGAGGCCCAGGTTCTGCACCCAGTATATGAGGGCGTATGCCGTACCCAGAAGCTTTTCGGGTATGATCTTGGGGACGCTGGGCCACATCGCGGCGGGAACGAGGGAATAGCTGAACCCTAGCAATATCATCGAGAGGTAGCCGAAGAACGGCTTTCCCGAAGGCGCAAAACCTATGAGCAGGTGCGCCGCGAGAGCGAGTCCGGCGCCGAGCAGCATCCACCGGGTGCCCCTGCCCTTCCTGTCCACCATAAGGCCGAACAGCGGCGCGAACACTACCGTCGAGAAGGGCAGGATGGTGGCCATCATGCCGGCGGCCTGCGAGGACACGCCGAAACGCGGTACGAGGATGGCGCCGGTGAACTTCTTGAAGGCCACGATGCTGCTGTAGAAGAAGACGCACAGCAGCGCCAGCAGCCACCAGTTTCCGTTGCCCACCACATTTACCACGTCGCGGAAGCGGAACTTGTCGGATTCGGCGGTATCCACCCTGTCGCTAAGGCCACGATCCCTGTCGAAGCGAGCGTCCATGGCCACGAAAACGGCCCAGAATATGCCGCCGACAAGCAGGAGGATCAGCCCCAGGCCGGCGGGACGGGCGGTTTCCGCGAGGGTATAGATGCCCGCCTTCTCCTTGATGAGCACGGGAGACATCAGGAAGGCGAAAGCGGTGCCCAGACGCGCTATGGCCAGCTGAAGGCCCATCGCCAGGGCCATGCTGCCGCCCTTGAACCATTTGGCTATGCTGCGGGTGACCGCTACTCCGGCGATTTCGGAACCGAGCCCGAAAACCATGCAGCCCGCCCAGGCCACGTTCAGCGAGGCGGCGGGCTCCATGCCCGAAGTGATGGCCCAGGTCACCATGCCGGCGCCGGCGATCATGAGCCCCACGAATATGGAGCCGGTGATGCGCACTCCCCACTTGTCGAGAAGCATGCCGCAGACGACCAGGCCGCCGAAAATGCACAGGATGGAATAGCCGGAGGTGTATTTGCCGTAAGCCGCCTCGTTCCAGCCCAGTTCCAGCACCGACGGGTTGCTGAAGATGTTCGACACCGTACTGAACATGTCGTCGAAGAAGTACGAGCCGAACATCGGCACGACGAGCAGTGCCAGTGCCGCCCAGGCGAGGCGGGCGTACCGGCGTTTCACATCTTCAGCCATAGCTTAAGCCTTGATGTTGGGTTCCTCGAGGCCGAGGTGTTTCTTCCTGTCGACCACCTTCAGCACAAGGCCGAGCACCAGGGCGGCGACGCCCAGCAAGGCCAGCATCACGAGCGGTGCGGTGTAGTTGAACTGAGTCGGGTCGGTGACGCCGGGATTGGTCTTGTCCAGGACCTTGCCGATCAGGAGCGGGAACAGCCACAGGCCGATGTTCTGGATCCAGAAAATCAGCGCATAGGCGGAACCTATGACCTTGGCATCCACGAGCTTCGGAACGGACGGCCACAGGGCGGCCGGGACGAGCGAGAAGCTGGAGCCGAGCACCAGGATCGTGGCATAGGCCACGATAACGCCGCCGATGGCGTTGCCCTTGAAAGCGGGCAGGATGAAGGCGAAGGTCAGGTGGCAGGCGATCAGCAGGATTGCGCCCAGCACGAGCATCGATGCACCCTTGCCCTTTCGGTCAAGATAGTTGCCCAGAATCGGGGTGATGAGGACGGCAAGCAGCGGGAACACCGCGAAGATGGACTCGGCGCTCTGGCGCATGAAGCCCATGTAGCAGTACGCGATGAGGGCGGCGATGGAGATGCCCAGGAATATGAAACGCTTTGTCTTGTCTTTCATGAAGTTGCTCGCGAAACCTGCGGCGGCGACCACCAGCATGATGACGTACTGGACGATGGTTACGCTGGAGCCGGCCCAGAAGGAGCCGGCGGAGGGCTCGGTGAGCGTCAGGTTGCACTGGAGCATGTTCACCGCATACTTCTGGAACGGGAAGATGGCGGAATAGTACAGCACGCAAAGCAGGGCGACGATCCAGAAACCGCCGTCGGACAGGATCTTGCCGATGTCGCTGATCTTGAACGGATCGTCCTTCTCTTCGGCCTCGCCGGTCTGGCTGTCCAGCTTCTTGTCCATGAAGAAGTACACGATGCACATGATGAGGGCGATGCACAGGAGCACTACGCCGAAGGCGACGGAACGGGACACGTCGATCTTTCCGCCGAGCCTCGCGAAGAAGGGCGAGAATATCATGCAGGTGGCGACACCCAGACGCGCAAGGGCCATCTCGGAGCCCATTGCGAGGGCCATTTCCCTGCCCTTGAACCACTTGACGATACCGCGGCTCACCGTGATGCCGGCCATCTCGCAGCCGCAGCCGAAGATCATGAAGCCGCAGGCGGCGAGCTTCGCCGACGCCGGCATGCCCCGGTAGAACGGCGACACGCCCAGCTCGTCGAAGAGCGGAATATAATTCAGGTTGTTGGTGAACCAGTTCTCCAGGCCGCTGCCCATGAACGATTCGCTCACGGCGAACCACTTGATGAGGGCGCCCACGAGCATCACGCCGGCGGACAGGACGGCGGTGAACCGCACGCCCATCTTGTCCAGGATGATACCCGCGAAGATCAGGAAGAACACGAACACGTTGAGGAACACCTCCGAGCCCTGCATCGTTCCGAATGCGGTGGAATCCCAGCCGCGGGTCTCCTGCATCAGGTCCTTGATGGGGGACAGGATGTCCATGAAGATGTAGGAGCAGAACATGGCGAGCGCAAGAAGCAGCAGGGCCGTCCAGCGCATTGCCGCAGAGTCGCGGAGTGTGGTTTTTTTAATGGTTTCAGTCATGGTTGAAGTATTGAATTATCTTAAAATCCGGTAAGTTGAATGAATACTGTAGGCAAAAGTAGCACAAATCCGGCAACAATCAACAACAAAACGTAGCGCCAAATCCATTTCACCCATTTTTCGTACGGCACTTTCGCCATGCCAAGGGCGGCCATGAGCACACCTGACGTGGGGGTTATCATGTTGGTGAATCCGTCGCCGAACTGGAACGCCAACACCATGGTCTGCCGCGAAAGGTGGATCATGTCGCAGAAGGGAGCCATGATGGGGATGGTCACCGCGGCCTTGGCCGTGGCGCTGGGAATCAGCAGGTTGATGATTGTCTGCGTGCCGTACATCAGGGCCAGCGAGCCGGTCTTCCCGGTATCGCCCAGGCCCGACTCAAGCCCGTGCAGGACGCTGTCCACTACATGGCCGTTCTGCAAGATGACGATTATGCCGGAAGCCAGGCCCACTACCAGTGCGGCCGGGAGGATGTCCTTCGCCCCGGCGGCGAACTCATTGGCGATGCGGTTGGCGCCGAAGCCTCCGAGGATGCCGGCCACGATTCCCATCACCAGGAATAGCGCCGAGATCTCAGCCATATACCAATGGAAGCAGGTCACTCCTACCACCAGAAGCACGACCGTGACGAGCAGGACAAGAAGGATGAGGGTCTTTCTGCGGTCGGTTCCCGGAGCGGAAGTCCCGGGCACGGCACGCTCCGCCACAGGGGCCTTGCGTATGAGCGAAGCATAAAAGAGGATGAAAACCACCAGGGCGGCGGTGAGCAGCGCCCAGCACACAAGCCGGTAGCCCATTCCGGAAAAGAGCGGCAGCCCGGACATTTCCTGGGCTATACCAACCGTGAAAGGATTCAGGAAGGCGGACGAAAACCCGATATTGGACGCCACATACACCACCAGGAGCCCGGTGAAGGCATCATAGCCCATGGCGATGACAAGCGGCACCACGATGCCCACGAAGGGGATGGTCTCCTCGCTCATTCCGAACACTCCCCCGCCCACTGAAAAGAGCACCGCGAGGCCCGCCAGCACAAAGCGGTCGTACTTCCC
This sequence comes from Bacteroidales bacterium, assembly GCA_024699055.1. Taxonomy (GTDB): domain Bacteria; phylum Bacteroidota; class Bacteroidia; order Bacteroidales; family UBA932; genus Cryptobacteroides. The sequence continues at coordinate 20,784 of JAILQG010000012.1, read as the reverse complement.
CGCACGGGCGATGAAGCGGTCGATTCCATATGCCACCGCCCCTGTGGCGTTCAGCACCCAGAAAGCGCCCCCGACCACCATGATGAACGCGATGATGCCCGCCTGCTTTATGAATCCCTCGTAAAAGGAAGAGAACACCTGCCAGGTCTGCGGCGCCCGCTCCGCACTCTCGAAGCTCACACTCCCGTCCGCAGCGGTGACATATTGTCCGGGCGGCACGACCAGAGTAGCCACAGCACACAGTACGATCAGGATGGATAGGATCACGTAGGTATTGGGGAAACGACGGCTTTTCTTCTGGTCCATAACGCGAATTTAAGAAATATTGAAATAAAATCGTACCTTTGTTTACTAAACCGCATACGATGTACACCATTCTGGACCACATAAACTCTCCCGCAGACCTGAAATCCCTCAGCATCGACCAGCTCCGTCTGCTCTGCAGCGAGCTCAGGCAGTACATCGTGGAGTGTTGTTCATCCAATCCGGGGCATCTGGCTTCCAGCCTCGGCGCAGTGGAGCTCATCGTGGGTTTCCACTACGTGTTCGACTCCCCTGCCGACAAGATAGTATTCGACGTGGGACACCAGGCCTACGCCCACAAGATCATCACCGGCCGCCGCGAGGCTTTCAGGACCCTCCGGACCGAAGGCGGCATCAGCGGTTTCCCGCGCATCGACGAAAGTCCCTACGACGCTTTCGGCACGGGCCACTCCTCCACCTCCATATCGGCCGCCATGGGGCTTGCCGAGGCTGCCAGGCTTAGCGGCAGGAAAGACAAGGTGGTGGCGCTCATAGGTGACGGCGCCCTTACCGGAGGCCTCGCCTACGAAGGCCTCAACAATCTGGGAGACAGCGACCTCGACCTGCTCATCATAGTGAACGACAACGAGATGAGCATAGACATGCCCCACGGAGGGCTGCACAACCATCTGCTCAAGCTCACCACCTCCAACCGCTACAACTCCTTCAAGAACAAGGTGTGGGAAGGTCTCGGGGAACGCGGGTTGAGGCACGCTCTCCAAACCGGTATCCGCAGCCTGAAGTCCTGGGTGGTAAAGGATACCGGAGGCGACTATTTCGAATCGCTCGGCCTGCGCTATTTCGGCCTCATCGACGGCAATGACATAGAGCAGGTGGTGAACGCGCTCGTGAGGATAAAACGGCTCAAGGGTCCCAGGGTGCTGCACTGCGTCACCAAGAAGGGAAAGGGTTATGCCGCCGCCGAAGCCGATCCGGTAGTATGGCACGCCCCCGGCAGGTTCAATCCCGAAACAGGAGAAAGGCTTCCCGGCCCAAGGCCGGCGGACCGCTACCAGGACGTCTTCGGACAGGTCCTCTGCGAACTTGCCGAGCAGGACTCCGGAGTCGTGGGAATAACCCCTGCCATGGCCTCCGGCTGCGGCATGGACGTATTCGGCGAAAAGTATCCAGACCGTTTCTTCGACGTTGGCATAGAGGAAGAGCATGCGGTAACCTTCTCGGCAGGCCTCGCAGCAGGCGGACTCAAGCCCTTCTGCAACCTCTACTCCACCTTCTCGCAAAGGGCGTACGACCAGATAATCCACGATGTAGCACTGCAGAACCTCAAGGTCACATTCTGCTTCGACAGGGCGGGCCTCGTAGGTGAAGACGGGGCCACGCACCAGGGAGTGTTCGACCTTGCGGCTTACAGGTCCATACCCGGCATGACGATCAGCGCTCCGCGCAACGAGACCGAGCTCAAAAACCTCATGTACACCGCCCTCCGCCGAAACGAAGGACCGTTCATCATCCGCTACCCGCGCGGATGCGGCGAAGGAACCCAATGGAAAGACACCCCGTTCACGGAGCTTCCGGTCGGCAAGGCGGAATGCCTGCTCGAAGGCAGCACCGTGGCCATAATAGGCATCGGGCCATGCGTAAACCGCGCCCTCGAGGCGGCGAATGAGTTCCCGGGCAAGGTTGGAGTCTACGATTTCCGCTTCCTGAAGCCTCTCGACGAAGAGACGCTGGAGCACATCGCGCGCGCATATACGCATATATTGACGGTAGAGGACGGATGCCTCGCCGGAGGGCTCTTCGGGGCGGTCACGGAATACATGGCAACCAAAGGTCATCTCATCGAAATCAAGGGGGCAGGCATTCCCGACTCGTTCATCAGACATGCCCCCCAGAGTGTCCAGAGGGCAGATGCAGGAATCGATAAAAAATCTCTTACAAATTTTTTAGAGAAATTTTTGGAGATTCCTAAATAATGTCTATCTTTGCAGTCCCTTTTTCAAAGGGCTTGAAATACATCAGCCGATGTAGCTCAGCCGGCCAGAGCACGTGATTTGTAATCTCGGGGTCGAGGGTTCGAATCCCCCCATCGGCTCGACTCTGTGCCAAAGCGCATCGCTGTCAAGGGCAAGTGCCGGAGTGGTCAATCGGAGCAGACTGTAAATCTGCCGGCTTACGCCTACGGTGGTTCGAACCCATCCTTGCCCACCCTGCGAAAGCGAAAGTCAGCGCGCAACAGTGCGTTGGAAATGCGGAAATTTCGTGCAAACCGAGCGCAGAAGAACTTGTTCTTATGCCGAGGTGCAGCCGAAATTAGCGCAAATTTCGCAGAAATTTGCGGAAGTAGCTCAGTTGGTAGAGCATCAGCCTTCCAAGCTGAGGGTCGCGAGTTCGAACCTCGTTTTCCGCTCGAAATATTTCAGCCGATGTAGCTCAGGGGTAGAGCGCATCCTTGGTAAGGATGAGGTCATGAGTTCAAATCCCATCATCGGCTCTTTTTTTGTGAGTTTAGGAAAACTTTAAACTATCATAATATTATGGCAAAAGAAACATTCCAGAGGACCAAACCTCATGTCAACGTCGGCACTATCGGCCACGTAGACCACGGCAAGACCACCCTCACCGCTGCCATCACCAAGGTGCTTGCAGCCAGGGTTGCCGGCAATGCAGACAAGATCAAGTCCTTCGACCAGATCGACAACGCCCCCGAAGAGAAGGAGCGCGGTATCACCATCAACTCCGCACACGTCGAGTACGAAACCGAGAAGCGTCACTACGCACACGTAGACTGCCCGGGCCACGCCGACTATGTGAAGAATATGGTTACCGGTGCCGCCCAGATGGACGGTGCAATCCTCGTGGTCGCCGCTACCGACGGCCCGATGCCCCAGACCAACGAGCACGTGCTTCTCGCAAAGCAGGTGAACGTACCTAAGATCGTCGTCTTCCTGAACAAGGTCGACCTCGTTGACGATCCCGAAATGCTCGACCTCGTCGAGATGGAAGTACGCGACCTCCTCAGCAAGTACGACTTCGACGGCGACAACGCTCCCGTCATCCGTGGTTCCGCTCTCGGCGCCCTCAACGGCGAACCCGAGTGGGAAGACAAGGTCATGGAACTCATGAATGCTGTTGACGAGTACATTCCCATCCCCGTACGTGAGAACGAAAAGCCGTTCCTCATGCCTATCGAGGACATCTTCTCCATCACCGGTCGCGGTACCGTAGTTACCGGCCGTATCGAGAAGGGTACCATCCACGTCAACGACCCCGTCGAGCTCGTAGGTTTCACCGAGAAGCCCAGGGCCACCGTTTGCACCGGCGTTGAGATGTTCCGCAAACTTCTCCCGCAGGGCGAGGCTGGTGACAACGTAGGTCTTCTCCTCCGCGGCGTCGACAAGAAGGATGTAAAGCGTGGTGAGGTTGTTTGCAAGCCCGGCTCCACCAAGCCGCACGAGCATTTCCTCGGCCAGATCTACGTCCTTAAGAAAGAAGAAGGCGGCCGTCATACTCCGTTCCACAACAAGTATCGTCCGCAGTTCTTCATCCGCACCCTTGACGTTACCGGCGAAATCACCCTCCCCGCAGGAGTCGAGATGGTAATGCCCGGCGACAACGTCGAGATCGATGTCAAGCTCATCACCGCTGTTGCTCTTGACGAAGGCGTTCGCTTCGCTATCCGTGAAGGCGGCCGTACCGTCGGCGCAGGCCAGGTGATCAAGGTCCTTGACTAATCTCAAGTGCGTGATCCCGAAGGGGGGCGCGTTCTAGAAGCGCCCTCCTCTTTTAGGGGAATAGAACAATGGTAGTTCAGCGGTCTCCAAAACCGTCCATGTGGGTTCGATTCCTGCTTCCCCTGCCAATATCAAAGGTTACGATTTGATAGTGTTTAATTCGACGCTCCTCCAAGCTTCCAACTGGAACGTCCATTAAATGTAAAGATGAGAAAGTTTATCAATTACTTGAAAGAGTGTTATGTAGAGCTTGTGCACAAGACTACGTGGCCTACCTGGCAGAAGCTTCAGAGCTCCGCTCTGCTTGTGCTGGTCAGCACCGTAATCCTTGCAATCGGGCTTGCCATAATCGATTTCGTCTTCCAGCATCTGATGACCTTGATCTATACTCTGTAACCTTCCTGCAATGAGCGACATGAAATGGTATGTCCTGCGAACTGCGGGCGGGAAGGAGAACAAGGCCATGGAGTATCTCAAGAAAGAGATAGAACGCAGCGGAATCGGGGATGAGGTCGGGCAGGTGCTCGTTCCTACCAAACCCGAGATTGTAACCAAGAACGGCAAGAGGAAAGCTGTGGACAAACTGCTTTTCCCCGGCTATGTCCTTATCCAGGCCGTACTTACCCCGAAGCTCGAGAACATAATCCGCAACAACGTGCCCGGAATGTCCGGTTTCCTCTCTGAAAAGAAGGCGACCAACTCGTCCGGCACCCAGTTCGAAAGGATACCCGTTCCTCTTCGCGACGAAGAGGTTCAGCGCATCCTGGGCGGACAGGACAAGAACGCGGACATCGCCGCCGAGACCCTCGTGAACTACGAAGTCGGAGAATCTGTGAAGATTACCGACGGTCCGTTCAGCGGATTCAACGGCACGGTGGACGAAATTCTCGAAGACAGGAGCAAGATCAAAGTCATCGTTGTTATTTTCGGACGAAAGACGCAGCTCGAACTCAGCTTTACACAAGTAACAAAAGAATAATTCAAAATGGCAAAAGAAGTTACCGGATTCATCAAGCTCCAGATCAAAGGCGGAGCAGCAAATCCCGCACCTCCGGTAGGACCGGCTCTCGGTAGCAAGGGCCTTAACATCATGGACTTCTGCAAGGCGTTCAACGCCAAGACGCAGGCCCAGGCTGGAAAGGTTCTCCCCGTAGTCATCACCGTCTACTCCGACAAGTCCTTCTCCTTCGAGGTGAAGCAGCCGCCGGTGGCTGTATCGCTCAAGGAAGCCGCCAAAATAAACAAGGCTTCAGGCGAGCCCAACCGTAAGAAAGTGGCCTCCGTCACCTGGGATCAGGTGAAGGCCATTGCCCAGGACAAGATGCCCGACCTCAACTGTTTCACCCTCGCATCCGCGATGAGGATGGTTGCAGGTACTGCACGCAGCATGGGTATCACCGTCTCCGGCGAATTCCCCAAAGACATTTAAAAGAACAGGCATATGAGCAAGATTACAAAGAATCAGAAGGAAGTCAAGGCCAAATACGACCATTCCAAGCTTTATACTCTTTCAGAGGCCTGCGCTCTTTTGAAGGAAATATCGTACACCAAGTTCGACTCTACCGTGGAACTCTCCTGCAATCTGGGAGTTGATCCCCGTAAGGCCAACCAGATGATCCGTGGCGTCGTCACCCTTCCCAACGGTACCGGTAAGGTAGTCCGCGTTCTCGCGCTCTGCACCCCCGATAAGGAACAGGAAGCCAAGGCCGCAGGTGCTGACTATGTCGGCCTCGACGACTACGTGGAGAAGATCAAGGGCGGATGGACCGACATCGACGTCATCGTCTGTACTCCTTCCGTAATGGCCAAGGTTGGCGCCCTCGGACGCATCCTGGGTCCCCGCGGCCTCATGCCGAACCCCAAGACCGGCACCGTTACCATGGAAATCGGCAACGCTGTCAGGGACGTCAAGGGCGGTAAGATCGACTTCAAGGTAGACAAGGCCGGTATCGTGCACTGCGGCATCGGCAAGCTCTCCTTCACCCCGGAACAGATTTATCAGAACGCCGCCGAGGTTTTGAACGCCATTTCAAAGCTCAAACCCCAGGCTCTCAAGGGCACCTACATGAAGAGTGCAGCCATCTGCACCACCATGAGCCCCGGCGTTAAAGTGGACCTCAAGGCATTCCTCAACAATGTCGAGAAATAAACAGGAAAGGATACTATGAAAAAAGAACTCAAAGCTCAGATCATTGACAGCTTAGCAGCTGAAATCAAGCAGTATCCCAACTTCTACGTTACGGACATTGCAGGACTCAACGCAGGCCAGACCTCCAAGCTGCGCCGCGAATGCTTCGGCGAAGGCATCAAGCTCGAAGTCGTGAAGAACACCCTCTTCGCACACGTGCTCAAGGCCTCCGAAAACGAGGAACTGAAGGCCCTCGAAGCCACTCTCGTCGGAAACACCGCCATCATGTTCTGCGAGAACCCCAGCACCCCCGCCAAACTCATCAAGAAGTGGGCGAAGGAAGGCAAGCCCCAGCTTAAGGGCGCCTATGTGCAGGAATGCGCATTCATCGGTGCGGACAAGCTCGAAGAGCTCGTTTCCATCAAGAGCAAGGAAGAACTCATCGCCGATATCGTCGCTCTGCTCCAGAGCCCGATGCGCAACGTCATCAGCGCCCTCCAGAGCGCTCCTCAGACTATCGCCGGCGTGGTGAAGACCCTCGAAGAAAAATAATCATAACAACAATAACAATTTAAAAAATTACAATTATGGCAGACGTAAAGAAACTTGCAGAAGAGTTGGTTAACCTTACTGTGAAAGACGTTCAGGAACTCGCAAAGGTCCTCAAGGAAGAGTATGGCATCGAGCCCGCAGCAGCAGCTGTTGCAGTAGCCGGTCCCGCAGCGGCCGCCGGTGAAGCAGCTCCCGCAGAGCAGACTGAATTCGACGTTATCCTCACCAGCGCCGGACAGGCTAAGCTCCAGGTGATCAAGGTTGTCAAGGAAGCCCTTGGCCTTGGTCTTAAGGAAGCTAAGGACCTCGTTGACGGAGCTCCCAAGACCGTCAAGGAGAAAGTCTCCAAGGCAGAAGCCGATCAGCTCAAGGCTACCCTTGAGGAGGCCGGCGCAGAGGTTGAAGTCAAGTAACTTCCGCCCTCCCCTGACCTGGGGGAACACATAGGTTTAGAGCCGGGGATAATAGGCTCTAAACCTTTTTTCCGTATAAAAAGTTTTAACATAAAAAGGCAGAATGTCAAAAAAGACCATTGTCGGCAAGCGCATAAACTTCGCGACGTCGAAAATCCTTGAATACCCCGACCTTCTGGAGGTTCAGCTGAAGTCTTTCAGGGACTTTTTCCAGCTTGAGACCTCTCCCGAAAACAGGAAGAACGAGGGTCTCTACAGGGTATTCCAGGAGGTTTTCCCCATCGAAGATACGCGCAACAGCTACAAGCTGGAGTTCATCGACTACTTCATCGATCCTCCGCAGTATTCAATTGAAGAGTGTCTTGAGAGAGGGCTGACCTATAGAGTTCCTCTGAAGGCAAAACTCCGCCTTTCGTGCACCGACCAGGATCATGAGGATTTCGACACCAAAGTCCAGGACGTTTACCTGGGCGACATCCCCTACATGACCCCTGCGGGCACATTCGTAATCAACGGCTCCGAGCGCATCATAGTCTCGCAGCTTCACAGGTCCCCCGGCGTCTTCTTCGACCAGAGCATGCACGCCAACGGCACCAAACTCTATTCTGCCAGGATAATCCCGTTCAAAGGGTCCTGGATCGAGTTCGCTACTGACATCAACAATGTCATGTATGCGTACATCGACCGCAAAAAGAAACTTCCCGTGACCACTCTCCTGAGGGCCATCGGTTTCGATTCCGACAAGGACATCATCAACATCTTCAGTCTCGCCGACGAAGTTCCGGTGAACAAGAAATCCCTCAAGGCAAACGAGGGCAGGAAACTCGCCGCCAAGGTCCTAAAGACCTGGAAAGAGGACTTCGAGGACGAAGATACCGGAGAAATCATCGAAATAGAGCGTACCATCCCCTTCGTGGAGAGGGACGCCGTCCTGGACGATGAGACCATCGCCGCCATCCTCGACGCATACGACAAGAAGACTGATGCCACCATCCTCCTCCAGAAAGACGAGGCGTCTTCGAACGAGTACGCCATCATCTTCAACACCCTGCAGAAAGATCCCACCAACACCGAACTCGAAGCTGTGTTCTACATCTACAAGCAGCTCCGCAATTCGGAACCGCCGGATGAGAACACTGCAAGGGACGTCATAGACAAGCTCTTCTTCAGCGAAAAGAGGTACGACCTCGGCGAGGTCGGCCGCTATCGCCTGAACCGCAAGCTCGGTCTCGACACCGATCCCTCCACCCGCGTTCTCGAACCGAACGACATCGTGGAAATCATAAAGTACCTGGTCCGCCTCATCAACAGCAAGGCCGCCGTCGACGATATCGACCACCTGTCCAACAGGCGCGTCCGCACCGTAGGCGAGCAGCTTGCCAACCAGTTCAGCGTCGGACTCGCCCGCATGGCCCGCACCATCCGTGAAAAGATGAACATCCGCGACAGCGAGCAGTTCCTCCCGGTGGACCTCATCAACGCCAAGACTCTCAGCAGCGTCATCAATTCCTTCTTCGGAACCAGCCAGCTGAGCCAGTTCATGGACCAGACCAATCCTCTTGCCGAAATCACCCACAAGAGGCGCCTGAGCGCACTCGGCCCGGGCGGCCTTTCCCGCGAACGCGCAGGATTCGAGGTCCGCGACGTTCACTACACGCACTACGGCCGTCTCTGCCCGATCGAGTCGCCTGAAGGCCCGAACATCGGCCTTATCTCCAGCCTCTGCGTCTACGCCCGCATCGACGGCCTCGGATTCATCGAGACCCCGTACCGCGACGTGAAGGACGGCAAGGTGAACCTCACCGCTTCCGGCACCCATTACATGACCGCCGAAGAAGAGGAGAACAGGCTCGTGAGCCTCGCCAAGGTGAAGATGGACAACGACGGCAACATCCAGGATGAACGCATCCAGTGCCGTCTGGAGGCTGACTTCCCCGTCGTAGGCAAGCAGGAGGTGAATTACATGGACGTAGCCCCCAACCAGATGGCCTCGGTGGCCGCTTCGCTCATCCCGTTCCTCGAGCATGACGATGCCCACCGCGCCCTCATGGGAGCCAACATGATGCGTCAGGCCATCCCGCTCCTCAAGCCCGAGTCCCCCATCGTGGGCACCGGCCTCGAAGAGAGGGTTTGCCTCGACTCCCGTACCCAGTATATAGCCGAGCGCAAGGGCGAGGTCACTTATGTAGATGCCAATGAAATCCGCATCAAGTACGCCCGCACCGACGACGAAAAATTCGTCTCCTTCGCACCGGAAGAGACCATCTACAAGCTCCCTATCTGGCGCAGGACCAACCAGAGTACCTGCGTATGCCTCACTCCCATCGTCCGCAAGGGCGACAAGGTCGAGAAGGGCCAGGTCCTCACCGAAGGATACGCCACCCAGGGCGGAGAGCTCGCACTCGGCCGCAACCTCATGGTAGCGTTCATGCCCTGGAAGGGTTACAACTATGAGGATGCCATCGTGCTGAGCGAGGAAATGGTGAAATATGACATCATGACCTCCATCCACGTGGACGAGTACCTCACCGAGGTGCGCGACACCAAGCGCGGCGAAGAGGAACTCACTTCCGATATCCCCAACGTCAGCGAGGACGCCACCAAGGACCTCGACCAGAACGGTATCGTACGCATCGGCGCCCACATCGAGCCCGGTGACATCATGATAGGCAAGATCACCCCGAAGGGCGAAAGCGATCCCTCCCCCGAGGAGAAACTCCTCAAGGCCATCTTCGGCGACAACGCCGGTGATGTGAAGGACGCTTCCCTGAAGGCCAATCCGTCCCTTTCCGGCACCGTCATCAAGACCGCCCTCTATGCCAAGGCAGCGAAGGTTACCGGCCGCAAGAGCAAGGCCAAGGACGAGACCAAGACCCGTTCCCAGATTCGCGAGGACGAGTTCAAGGCCAAGGCCGAGAAGCTTCGCGCAGACTTCCTGGAGCGTCTCGCAACGCTCACCAAGAACAAGAAGAGCGCCGGCATCAACGACCTCTACGGAGTGGAAGTCCTGGCAAAGGACAAGAAGTTCACCGCCGAGGTTCTGGGCAGCATCGACTACAAGAACATCAACTCCGGCAAGTGGACCACCGAGAAGGACAACACCAACGCACTGATCCGCGACCTCATCAACAACTATTGCAACACCCTCAAGGCTGAGGAAGCGATTTGCAAGAGGGAGATGGACCAGCTCAAGGTCGGTGACGAACTTCCCAACGGAGTGATGCAGCTCGCAAAGGTCTACATCGCCAAGAAGCGCAAGATCACCGTGGGTGACAAGATGGCCGGACGTCACGGCAACAAGGGTATCGTGGCAAAGATAGTCCGCAGGGAAGACATGCCGTTCCTCGAGGACGGAACTCCCGTGGACATCGTGCTCAACCCCCTTGGTGTGCCTTCCCGTATGAACCTGGGCCAGATTTACGAGACCGTGCTCGGATGGGCCGGCCGCAAGCTCGGCGTCAAGTTCAGCACCCCCATCTTCGACGGTGCTTCCAACGACGAAATCTGCGACTACACCGACAAGGCCGGTCTGCCCCGCTACGGCAAGACCAGGCTCCGCGACGGCGGAACCGGCGACTGGTTCGACCAGAGCGCCACTGTCGGCATAATCTACATGATCAAACTCGACCACATGGTGGACGACAAGATGCACGCCCGTTCCATCGGCCCGTATTCCCTCATCACCCAGCAGCCTCTCGGAGGTAAGGCCCAGTTCGGCGGCCAGCGCTTCGGAGAAATGGAAGTCTGGGCCCTCGAGGCCTTCGGCGCCGCGAACGCCCTCCAGGAGATCCTCACCGTGAAGTCCGACGACGTCACCGGCAGGAGCAAGACCTACGAGGCTATCGTGAAAGGCGATCAGATGCCGCCCGCAGGCATACCCGAATCCCTCAACGTGCTTCTGCACGAGCTCAGGGGTCTCGGTCTCAAGGTCACTTTGGAATAATTAACGGACAAGCAAGAACATGCCTACTTTCAACAATAAAGACAATAAGGTAAAGAGCAACTTCAGCACGATAAGCATCTCCCTTGCCTCCCCCGAAGACATCATCGAGAGGAGCTGCGGCGAGGTCCTGAAGCCGGAGACGGTGAACTACAGGACCTACAAGCCCGAGAGGGACGGTCTTTTCTGCGAGAAGATCTTCGGCCCCACCAAAGACTACGAGTGCTACTGCGGCAAATACAAGAGAATCCGCTATCGCGGCATCGTCTGCGACCGTTGCGGCGTGGAGGTAACCGAAAAGAAGGTCCGCCGCGAACGCATGGGTCACATCCAGCTCACCGTTCCCGTAGCCCACATCTGGTACTTCAAGAGCGCTCCCAACAAGATTTCCGCCCTCCTCGGCCTTCCCGCAAAGAAGCTCGAGAGCGTCATCTACTATGAGAAATACATAGTGGTGAAAAGCGGAAACAGCGGCATAGACAAGATGGAACTCCTCGCCGAGGACGAGTATCTCGACGTTCTGGCTAAGCTGCCCGACGGCAACGAGAACCTCCCCGACAGCGACGAGAATAAGTTCATCGCCAAGATGGGTGCCGAAGGCATCTACGACCTCCTCAAGGAGATCAATGCCGACGAGCTCGGAAAGGAGCTCCGCGAAAAGATGAGGACCGAGACCTCGCAGCAGCGCAAGGTCGAGATCCTCAAGAGGCTCCAGGTCGTGAAGTGGTTCCAGGAGAGCAAGGACGTGAACAAGCCCGAGTGGATGATCATGAAGGTCATTCCGGTCATCCCGCCGGATCTCCGTCCCCTGGTACCCCTCGACGGCGGCCGTTTCGCCACCTCCGACCTCAACGACCTCTACAGGCGCGTCATCATACGCAACAACCGCCTCAAGAAGCTCATAGAGATAAAGGCCCCCGAAGTCATCCTCCGCAACGAGAAGCGCATGCTCCAGGAAGCGGTGGACAGCCTCTTCGACAACAGCAAGAAATCCAGTGCGGTCAAGAGCGAAAGCAACCGCGCCCTCAAGAGCCTTTCCGACTCCCTCAAGGGCAAGCAGGGCCGCTTCCGCCAGAACCTGCTCGGTAAGCGCGTGGACTATTCCGCACGCTCGGTCATTGTCGTGGGCCCCGAACTCAAGATGCACGAATGCGGTCTGCCGCAGAACATGGCGGCCGAGCTTTACAAGCCCTTCATCATCCGCAAGCTCATCGAGCGCGGCATAGTGAAGACCGTAAAGAGCGCCAAGAAGATCGTGGACCGCAAGGATCCCGTCATCTGGGACATCCTCGAGAACGTCATGAAGGGCCACCCGGTGCTCCTTAACCGCGCACCTACCCTTCACAGGCTCGGTATCCAGGCTTTCCAGCCAAGGATGATTTCCGGAAAGGCCATCCAGCTCCATCCGCTCGCATGTACCGCTTTCAACGCGGACTTCGACGGTGACCAGATGGCAGTCCATCTCCCGCTGGGCAACGCCGCCATCATGGAGGCACAGCTGCTCATGCTGGGCAGCCAGAACATCCTGAACCCCGCCAACGGAGCGCCTATCACCGTTCCTTCCCAGGACATGGTGCTCGGCCTCTACTACATCACCAAGATCCGTCCCGGAGCCAAGGGAGAAGGCAAGACCTTCTATGGCCCCGAGGAAGTCATCATCGCCTTCAACGAAAAGGCCATCGACATGCACGCCGAAGTTAACGTGCGCATACCGGTGGACAAGCAGGATCCCTCCAAGGGCTTCCAGATTGTGAAGACTTCCGCAGGACGCGTGATCGTGAACCAGTACGTTCCGGACGAGGTGCCTTACGTGAACGAGCTCCTTGGCAAGAAGGCTCTCCGCGGCATCATCACCTCCGTAATTAAGAATACGGGCGTGACCCGCACTGCACAGTTCCTCGACGACATCAAGGACCTCGGTTACCACCAGGCCTTCCATGCCGGCATCTCCTTCAACCTCGGCGACGTCATCATCCCGAAGGAAAAGGACCAGCTTATCGAGGAAGGATACAAGCAGGTCGCCGAAATCAAGAACAACTTCTCGATGGGCTTCATTACCAACAATGAGCGTTACAACAAGGTCATCGACCTGTGGACGAGCATTGACAACAAGCTCACCGGAATCGTCACCAAGCAGATTTCAGCGGACCAGCAGGGCTTCAACCCGGTGTACATGATGCTGGATTCCGGAGCCCGCGGCTCCACCCAGCAAATCAAGCAGCTCTGCGGCATGCGAGGCCTTATGGCCAAGCCCCAGAAGAGCGGCGCGAGCGAAAACACCATCATCGAGAACCCCATCATCTCCAACCTTAAGGAGGGTATGACGGTGCTCGAGTACTTCATCAGCACGCACGGCGCCCGTAAGGGTCTGGCCGACACCGCACTCAAGACTGCGGACGCCGGCTACCTCACCCGCCGTCTGGTGGACGTTTCGCACGACGTGATCATCACCGAGGAAGACTGCGGAACTCTCCGCGGCCTCATCGCCACCGCCATCAAGGACAAGGACACCGTAGTCGAGAGCCTCGGCGAGAGGATACTCGGCCGTACTACCGTCCACGACATCTTCAACCCGCTCACCGGAGAGCTCATTCTCCACGCAGGTGAAGAAATCCGCGAGAAGGAGGCCGACCTCATCGACCATCTCCCCATCGAACAGGTGGAAATCCGTTCGGTGCTCACCTGCGAAAGCCGCAAGGGCGTCTGCGCCAAGTGCTACGGACGCAACCTGGCCACCAGCAGGATGGTCGAGAAGGGCGAGGTCGTCGGCGTCATCGCCGCACAGTCCATCGGTGAACCCGGTACCCAGCTTACGCTCCGTACCTTCCACGTCGGTGGTACCGCCGGCGGCGCCGTGGTAGACTCCTCCATCGAAAGCAAGTACGTCGGCAAGCTCCGCTTCGAAGACCTCCGCACCATCGAAAGGATTGGTGAGGACGGGCAGTCCGAAGACGTGGTGGTAAGCCGTATGACGGAACTGCGCATCGTGGACGAGAATACCGGCTACGCCTATTCCCAGTACGACATCCCCTACGGCTCCGTCCTTCACAAGAAAGACGGCGACAAGGTGGTCAAGGGCGACCTCATCTGCGAATGGGATCCCTACAACGCCATCACCCTGGTCGAGAATGCCGGTAAGATCGCGTTCGAGAACATGGTTGAAGGCGTCACCTTCCGCAGGGAATCCGCCGACGAGTTCTCGCTCTCTACCGACAAGGTCATCATTGAGGCCAAAGACCGCACCAAGAACCCCACCATGCTCATTCTCGCCGAAGACGGCTCCACCATCAGGCAGTACAACCTTCCTGTTGGCGCGCACATCTCGGTCGAAGAAGGCAAGATGGTGAAGGTCGGCGACGTGGTCATCAAGATACCCCGCGCGATCGGAAAGGCCAGCGATATCACCGGCGGTCTGCCGCGAGTCACCGAGCTCTTCGAGGCCCGCAACCCCGGCAACCCCGCCATCCTCTCCGAAATCAACGGCGAAGTCATCATGGGCAAGGTCAAGAGGGGTAACCGCGAAATCACCGTCAAGAACAAGGGCGGCGACAAGAAGGATTACCTCATTCCCCTTACCAAGCAGATCCTCGTACAGGAGAACGACTATGTGAAGGCCGGCACTCCCCTCTCCGACGGCGGCGTGGCGCCCTCCGACATCCTGAACATCCTCGGTCCCGTAAAGGCCCAGGAGTACATTGTGAACGAGGTTCAGGCCGTTTACCGTCTGCAGGGCGTGAAGATCAACGACAAGCACTTCGAGATCATCGTGCGTCAGATGATGCGCAAGGTGGAAATCACCGAACCCGGCGACACCGAATTCCTTCCCGAGGAACTCGTCGACAAGTGGGCTTTCATGGATACTAACGACCGTATCTACGGCAAGTATTACGTGGAAGGCTGCGGCGACAGCGAGAAGTTCCATGAAGGCGACATCATCGGCGAGCGCGATCTCCACAACGAGAATTCCTCTCTCGAGCGCCAGGGCAAGAAACTCCTGGTCGTACGTCCCGCCCGTCCCGCCACCGCACGTCTGATACTTCAGGGTATCACCCGTGCAGCGCTCCGCACCGGCAGCTTCATCAGCGCGGCTTCCTTCCAGGAAACCACCAAGGTGCTCAGCGAGGCGGCTATCCGCGGCCGTATGGACTATCTCGAGGGCCTCAAGGAGAACGTAATCTGCGGTCACCTGATTCCGGCCGGTACCGGTCTCAAGGACTATCAGGACATCGTCGTAGGACGAAGCGACAGCATGGCGGAAGAGCTCGCCGACCTGTAGTCCCGACACCCTTATCAAAAAAAGGATGACTCGATTGAGTCATCCTTTTTTTGTGGTCTCTAAGCCGGCTGGCAGTCAGCCACTGGCGGAACTCCGTTCGCTTCGCTCACTCCGGCCCCTCCCACAATCTACTTCGTCCCGCTTGCGCGGAACTCGTATCTTGCGGGCCCCATCCCCCTGCCCGTGTCCGGGGGTGGACACGTCCGCCAGCGGCTGCTGCCAGCCGGCCCGGAGCCTTGCGCACAAAAAAGAGGCCGACCATTTTATGGTCGACCTCTTTTTGCTGTCCGCCGCAGCTAAGCGGCGACCTCAATTAATATTTGTGTTCTGTGGAGTCAATTTCGTCGGCAGTGATGGACTTGCGGTCCATGGAGCGCCAGGCGTATACGATGTAGGCGAGGACGAAGGGGATCAGGAGCGACACCCAGAACATTACCTGCAGGGTGAAGCGGCTGGAGGAGCTGTTCTGCAGGGTGAGGGAGCTCTGCAGGTCGGTGCAGGACGGATAGTAAGCCGTACCGCCGAATCCGGCCAGGAAGAACACGCTCATCACCACCAGGACAGTGCCGGGACCGGCGAACCAGATGCCATTGCGGGACTGGGTGAATCCGCCTTTCCAGATGCCGAGGAGCACCAGCACTACGCCGACGAGCAGCATCGCCAGCACTGCCGGCATCTGCAGCAGGTTGTGCAGGTACTTGTAGGGCTCCAGGGACACCACGCTGTCGGCATCTACCGCATAGCCCTTGCAAGTCAGGAGAATGGCCGTCCAGCACAGGAAGAACAGCAGGAACGGGGCGGTGCCCATCTTGATGCTGCGGCGCATCTGGGCGTGAACCTTGTCGTCGTCTACATTATTCAGGATATACAGGTCCCCCAAGAGGGCGGTGAGGAACACCAGTGCGCCGCCAAGCAGCACGGCAGGGTACTGCCCCAGGGCATCCAAGCCATGCCAGGCGTTGCCCCAGGTGCTGATGACGGGGGCGGACGGGTCGGCTATGGCAAGCTTATTCACGGTGAAATCGGAACCGGTGAAGAAGGTGCCCACGGCGGTGCCCACCAGGAAGGGGGCAAGGAAACCATTGACCATCAGGGCGATACGGAAACCCTTCACGCCCAACAGGTTACCCTTCTTGTTCTGGAATTCATAGGCTACCGCCTGGAACACGAACGTGATCAGCAGGAGCACCCACACCCAGTAGGCGCCACCGAAACTGGTGCTGTAGAACAGCGGGAAGGAGGCGAAGAACGCACCGCCGAACGTGACCAGGGTGGTGAAAGTGAGTTCCCACTTGCGCCCGGTGGAATTGAGGATCATCCTCTTGCGCGTATCGTCCAGCGCACGGTTGCCAAGGTGCAGGTTGGCGCCCTGAACAAACATCAGGAACACCAGCAGGCCGCCGAGAAGGGCTACCAGGCACCACCAATAGTTTTGTAAGAATTCGTAGCTCATGGTCTAGGCGTTTTCAGATTCAACTTCGGGTCCTTTCCGGATGGCGCGAAGCATAATCCGGATTTCGATTGCAAGGAAGAGGGCGAATACGGCCAGGAAGACGAAGAAGGTAGTCTTCACCGCACCGACGCTGAGGCTGGAAATAGCCACGTTCACCGGCAGCAGACCCTGGATGGTCCAGGGCTGGCGGCCCACTTCGGCGACTATCCAACCGCACTGTCCGCAAATGTACACCAGCGGGATGCAGATGATGTCGACCCACATGAGCCATTTCCACTTGCCAGTCTTGTCTTTCCAAACGCCGATGAGCGAAAGCAGCAACACCAGCGCCATCAGCATACCCAGACCTATCATGATGCGGAATGCCCAGAACACGACGCCCACTGGTGGCACTACGTCTTCGGGCTTCTCGAGATGGCCGTAGCCCATGTACTGCACGTTGGCATTCAGCACTTCGAGGGCTGCAGCGGCAGTTTCCGGGTCGGTTTCGCGGTTGGCCCTGTAAGTGGCCAGCGCATCCAGGGCGGTACGTCCCATGGCCATCTTGTCGGCTACGGAAGGAACCACATTGCCTTCGTTATCGGTATATCCCCTGAGGATGTCGTTGATACCGGGCACATAGCCGTTCCAGTCGTGAGTGGCCAGGAGCGAGAGCATATGGGGCACCTTGATGCCGGGAACGACGGTGAATGCTACGCCTTCGCCTCCGTCTTCAAGACCTTCCGCCGCCGCCAGCTTCATGGGCTGGAATTCCGCGGCGTGCACGCCGGAGGAGTCTCCGGAAAGCATCACCGCGCCGGCGCCCACCAGCCCCACGATGGAGCCTATCAGCATGCTCTTCCTGGCAAATTCTACCTGCCTTTTCTTAAGCAGATACCAGGCGCTCACGCCCACCACGAAGATACCGCCGGTGAGCCAGCCGCTTGTGACGGAATGGAAGAACTTGCTCACTGCCACGGGGTTGGAAACGACCTCCCAGAAGGCGGAGGCCGATGCCATTTCGCTACGCACCGTATCAGGATTGAAGACGGTTCCCACGGGGTTCTGCATCCAACCGTTGGCAACCAGTATCCAATAGGCCGAGATGGTGGCGCCTATGCCGGTGAGCCAGGTGGATGCAAGATGGAACTTCTTGGAAACTTTGTTCCAGCCGAAGAACATCACTGCAAAGAAGGTGGCCTCCATGAAGAAGGCCAGGATGCCTTCTATGGCCAGCGGAGCTCCGAACATGTCGCCCACGAACCAGGAATAATTGCTCCAGTTGGTACCGAACTCAAATTCCAGGATAATGCCCGTGGCGATGCCTACGGCGAAGTTTATGGCGAACAGCTTGATCCAGAACTGGGCCGTCTTTTTCCAGAACTCGTCTTTCTTGACTACATAAAGGGTCTCCATCACCGCCATGACCAGGGCAAGGCCCAGTGTGAGGGGCACAAACAGCCAGTGATACGCTGCTGTCATGGCAAACTGGATGCGGGACCAGATTACTACGTCCATAATTATAATTATTTAATAGTTAAAGTGTTATCGTTGCACGGAGCACTGCCGGACAGCCTCTCCCCCACCACCTCGCTCTTCTGCTCGTCGCTCATCCCGGCCATAGCCGGCTTGAAGAAGAAAACGCGAAGGATTGCAAACAGGACGAACAGCTTCAGCAGAATCAGCCATATCAACGGCCGGCCCCAGGTCATGTTCTTGAAGCCGTCGCGGTAGAAATACCAGATGCGGGTGAAGATGGAGGGCTGCTGACTCATGCTTTCAGCCGGTTTTTTGTGATTCCGTTGGGACTCGAACCCAAGACCCACAGCTTAGAAGGCTGTTGCTCTATCCAACTGAGCTACGGAACCGGTTT
Organism: Bacteroidales bacterium; assembly: GCA_024699055.1. Classification (GTDB taxonomy): domain Bacteria; phylum Bacteroidota; class Bacteroidia; order Bacteroidales; family UBA932; genus Cryptobacteroides. The sequence goes on along the minus strand of JAILQG010000012.1, from coordinate 2,175 downwards.
TGCAGATGCAAAGTTAGTGAAAAATCAGTAAACGGCAACATCTTGCCGTCCTGGTTACCGGGCAATCAGCCAACTTCCATTTTTTATCATTTTACGGAGCTCTTTCCCAAAAAGGGCTCCGTAATAATTAATAAGGGTTTCCTGCCGGTCCGGTCCTTCCATGAAATAAGAGCCCAGGCTTTCCGTATTGGCCACAAAAGTGGAGACGATCCGGGGCCGGAGCATGCCATAAAGGGCTATGCCGAAGAAATGGTACCAGGCGCCATAGTTGTCACCCAGCGGTTTTGAGTCGTTCCGGATGTAGGAGAGCCTCTGTTGGAGCGGATCCAGTTCCCGATCCGGCCGGTGGGGCTGCCCCGTGAGCACATTTTCGCAGGTGAGGAGCGTCATGTAGAGGTTTCCCCTGTTCAGCGCATAGCTTTCGGCAAACAGATCGTGAATCTGCATGCTGCGGTCCGGATATGACATAATGCGCTCTGTGAGAGCGTCTTCCGTTCCGGTTACACAATATCTGGAGGTCCAGCCGCAGGAGAGGCACATGAGCAGTTTGCTGTGCATGATCACGGGAATGGGGAAATCCTGCTGCTTGCCGGTGCACCTTCTCCACAGGCGGTGCCAGTAACCGTACAGATTATATATTCTCGCTTCGTAGGACCAGGCGTGTTCTTCCCCCAGATATGGCGTGATGGCAGGATAGTTCAGGCGGAAGATCTCTGCGAACCGGTCCAGCAGCAGGTCATTGTCCAGGGAATAGGTTCTCCCTATCTTGAAATCGGCGTCTCCGGCCACTCTCTCCTTGTCCGACACGGCCTGGGGAAGGTCCTGGTGGAAGAGGGCGGAGAGGAGTTTTACAAAGGCTGTATCCAGTTTCCGGATGAGCATGGCGTCCCCATGCGGATCCACCAGCATCACGCTGTCCTGCCGGTACATCCGGGACTCATAGCTGCTCTCCAGCACGTCCTTGAACTCCCGATGACCGATGGTGGCCATGCGGGAAGCGCCGCAACCGGAAAGCACCAGTGCGGCAAGTAACAGGATGACAGATAATTGCGGAGCTTTACAGGCCAAAACGGTGGGGGTGGACAGCTATTTTTTCTTGCGTATCATGCGGGCGAGATACGAAATGATTCCCAGCGCAAGGATAATGACAGCATGCCCCTCGTGATTCAGGGTGGCGAAAAGCAGGCCGGTTTCGTTGCTCAAGCCGTAAAGCGATGAAATGCAGAGCATTACCAGATAGTGATACGCTCCTATTCCGCCAGGAACCGGAATTACCGACGCCACGTTGCCGATGGCGCTCAGGAAGAGGGCGTCGGCCATGTCGAGCCCGGAAAGCTCGGGTATGGCCTTGAGGCAGAAATAGCACATGAACATGTACATCACCCAGATCATGGTGGTGTAGATGATGTACGGGAGCTTGTTCTTCATCTTCCCGAAGCTCCTGAAGCCCTGCACTACGCCCTCGATCAGAGTGGCGATGCGGTCGAAGAACTTGACTTTTGTGCGATAACGGAAGCACGCCCAGATTAAGGCCGCCACGAGGATGACCGCAGCCGTCAATATGAGCCAGACGGCTGTCGAGCTGACGATGGGCTTGATGATGTTGTCGCTGACGAAGCCGCCGAAAGTGTCCAGCTTGAGCACCAGGGCTATGACTATGGTGAGGAAGATGTACAGGAAGTCCCACGCCCGCTCCATTATCATGGTACCGAATACCGTCTGGAACGGGAGCTTTTTACTGGTAATCAAACCGGCGCGGATAGGCTCGCAGGAGCCGGGGATGACGAGGCTGCCCAGATTGCCTATATTGTTGGCGTCCCAGCAGTCCATGAAGCTGGTAGCGCCGTCGAGCGGCTTAAGGAGCTGGTTCCACCTGAGCGCCCTGAAGACAAGGGCGAACACCCCTGCGGCGGTAAAGCCCGGCATGTACACCCAGCGCGTGTTCCTGAGGCCTTCCAAAAAGCTCTTCCAGTCTATTTTACGCACCACCAGCCACACTAGCAGGAGCGCCAGCGCGAGAGACAGCACGTACTTTGCGACATTCCAAAACTTTTTGCCCATACGGCTGCAAAGGTAATGATATTCTGCCAATTTTCATTAAATTTGTACTTCAACGCTATCACCCATGAAATCCATCCTCGGCATCGGCAACGCCCTCACCGACATTCTGGCCAT
>JAILQG010000081.1 GCA_024699055.1 Bacteroidales bacterium | reverse complement strand
TACCTGCTCGTCCGCTACTCCTGGGAGTTCGACGGCCAGACGAACAGCGAGAGGACTTTCGTGTTCGCGGCGTTGATTATATCCCAGTCGCGCTCGATGTAGGCGTCCGCCGTCCGCAGGTCGCCGACATGGGCGAGGGCCTCGTCAACCCTGGCCTTCTCCACCCCGGCCTTGATTGCGAGCGTCGCCCAGGTATGCCGCGCCGAGTTGAACTTAAACGGCTCCAGCCCGTGAACGTCCGCCCAGCGGCGGAGTGTCTGCGAGAAGTAGTTGCCGAAAGTGCAGGAGGCGAGATCGGGGAGGTCGAGCCACGCGGCCCCCTTGCCGGCGTGGCGTGCGATGTAGGGCTCCAGCTGCGGATGTATGGTGACCTTCATCAGGGCGCGGTCGGCGCGGTGGTTCTCGGTCTTGGAGCGGTGGTAGGTCAGCACCCCGTCTTTTATCTGCGAGCGGCGCACCTTGCGGATGTCCGCGAAGTTCATGCCCATGAGCCCGAAGGAGATGATGAAAAGGTCGATTGCGAGGCGGTCGCGGTCGGAAGGCTGCGTGTCGAGGAGCATCTGGAACTCCTCACGGGTGAGTGCCCGTGCGCCCTGCGACGGGACGCGTGCGACCTTCACGCGGTCGAAGGGGCGGCGGGGAAGGGGGATGTGGCCGGTGTCCTCGTCGTTGTATGTGCGCTGCGCCGCCTTGTAGACTGCACCGAGGCTTGACATATAGCCGGCGACCGTGTTCGGGGAGAGGCCGCGAGCGGTGGACGCCTGCACGAACTCCTCCAGAAGGGGGACGGTGATGTCGGTGGCGTCGAGATCCGGCGCAAAGTTTCGGAGGGCGCGTGCCGCCTTCCGATAGCCGTCCCGTGTCGAGGGTGCGACGCGGAGCTTGGCAATGTACTCGTCCGCGAAGGCGTAGAAGTCGAGGTGGAAGGGGGCGGCGGCCCGGAGCTCGCGGCGGCACCACTCCACGACGTCGCGCACGGTCATCTGCTCCAGGGCGAAGGGCGGTATCTTGGAGATGGCGCGGTAGAACTCCCCGACCATGTCGGCGGCCTTGCGTTTCGCTTCGGGGCTTTTGATGGCGAGGCCCCTCGTCAGGTCGTCGGCGGTGACGGTGAGGGAGCTGGGCAGGTGGACGCTCTGCCGGTGGTGGGTGATGCGGATTTTGACGTTGTAGGTGCCGTCCGCCCTTCGCTGGTGGGCGTGAACGACTGCTGCGACGGTTGCCATATCTTCGGTGGAGTTTCGATTAACATGCGAACAACAAAGATAGGATTTTTCCGATGAAATCAAAACCGAAGGCGATGAAACACCGCGCTCTGTGCGTTCTATGGCCGTTACAGCTATGTGTAGCGCAGATATGGAGAGTTTATTGTAAAAACTCTTGTGGTCCGGGTGCTGTCCTTTGTCACTTTGTTGCTTCTTTGCCTGATCGAGACGCTGCAGGGCGGCGTGGGGCCGGGTCTCCGTCCCTTCTGTGCCAATCTCATAGCGGCTTCGGGCATTCTGATGCTGCATCCGCTCAGTTATGAGGAATCTACGAAATCGCTGTATTTCGCAATCGCGCTTTCCATCCTCAGTCTCGTTACGGTTTTCAGTCCTGTCTTTCCCGGAAACGAGTGCTTCCTGATGACGCTTGAAGTGACGGCCGTCTGGGTGGCTTATTGCATTTCGCGGGCGCGCGACAAATACAACAACGTGCGCACGCTCTTCAGACTCGATTTCGTCTGGTGTGCCGTGGAGGATTACTCGAGACTGTTCTATCTGCTGGTTCTCTGCATGCTTTCCGTGTCAGCCCTCACCGCCTGTCGCTTCGAAGGGCCTTCATGGCTGTTTGTCATTCATCTGCTCGTCCTGCTTTCCTTTTATTCGGCAATGTACGTGCGCGTGTACCTGGGCCGGAGTTTCGTGATGAGCCATGACAAAGAGGGCGCTCTGAAAGAAATGATAAAGGGAAACCTCCGTACCATTCCCGAAGCGGGGGAGCCCGATGAGCATATGAACACCATTTACGGCAGGGTGCTCAAATACATGGAAACCAAAAAGCCATATCTGCAGGAAAGCTTCACCATAGAGGACATGGCCGATGCGGTGTTTACCAACAAAGTCTACCTCTCGAAGACCATCAATTACTTTTCGGGAAGGAACTACCGGCAGTTCATCAACTATTACCGTATCAATTATGCCAGGTCGATGATGGAAAAAGACCGTCGCCTCAAAGTGGTGGAGGTGGCCATGATGTCTGGTTTTCACTCGGTGGTCACCTTCAATATGGCGTTTAAGCTCTTCACGAGCATGACGCCCTCGGCCTATTACGGCATGCTTGCGGCTAAAGGGAAATCCCCTTCCAGCCTGAAGGAACAGGGGCAGTTAACTCCAGCGGCGTCTTTTTGACGGGATGGATGAACGAGGTCCTGTAGGAATGCAGGCAGATGCTGCCGTCGGGGTTGGAACGGGGGGCGCCATACTTGAGGTCGCCTTTGATGCAACAGCCCATGTGTGACAGCTGGCAGCGGATCTGGTGATGCCGGCCGGTAAGCAGCTCGACTTCAAGCAGATGGTAGCGGTCGGTATCCTGGATGCAGCGGTATTTCAGACGCGCGAGTTTCGCGCCTGAGGGCTCCGATCCCTTCGGGGCCGGGACAATGAAGCTTTTATTCAGCTTCTCGTTCCGCACCATCCAGTCTTCCAGCAGCCCTTCCTGCTTTTCGGGCCTGCCGCAGCAGAGCGCGAGATAAGTCTTGTGCACTTCGCCCTTGCGGAACATTTCGGTGAGCCTCTCCAGGGCCTTGCTTGTCTTGGCAAAGACGACCAGTCCGCTTACGGGGCGGTCGAGGCGGTGGGGGACACCCATGA
>JAILQG010000069.1 GCA_024699055.1 Bacteroidales bacterium | reverse complement strand
AACATACTGCGGTGGCTATAGCATTGTGGACCCACCTCTTACCATTCCGAACAGAGAAGTTAAACGCAATCACGCCGATGGTACTTACACACCAGTTGGGAGAGTAGGTAGCCGCCGTTCTTTAACAAAAGCTCTGGAGTCGATTGACTCCGGAGCTTTTTTGTTAAAGAACTGTCCTGTTGACGGGGGCTTGCCCCCGTAACATCCCCTGGGGCAGCAAGCTGCCGCATTGCTTTAATGCCTAGGGGCCCTGCCCCTATTATACCCCGCCGCCATTGTATGGCGGTTATTATCCACTTCTGCTCCTCCCTTCGCCGCGGCGCTGAAGCGCCCTGCTATCGCGGCTGCTGCTTGCCGACTTCGCCGCGGCAACCTGTTCTGCTCCTCCAGTGATGGTAGCCTGCAAAAAATTGGGACGTTACCGTCAAAAAAGGCCGAAAATGATGGTAGTCTGTAAAATTTTGGGACGTTACCGTCACTTAACCTACCGCGGCGCGGAATGTGAGGATGGTATTATACCGAAGAATTACTATATTTGCTGCATACTGTATCTGTTTTCATTATGGTATTGAGCAAGCAACTCGGAGTATTCCTGAATTACGTTCACAACCGTTTCAAGCTCTTTTTCAACGAATCCATGGAAGCGGCGGGGGTGGGCATCACCGCCGAACAGTTCCTGCTTCTGGACACTTTGTGGAACGAAGGGCCCCTGTCCCAGCAGAAAATCGCCGACATGATGCTCAAGGACAAAAATTCGGTCGTCAAGCTCGTGGACAGCCTTGAGTCGCGCGCACTGGTGGTGCGGCGCGCAAATCCCGAGGACAGGCGCCAGAATATCGTATCCACCACACCCAAATGCGACAAGATGCGCGATCCGGTGAAGGATGCCGCCCTCGCCGCGGTTGCCCGTATCACCAACGGTCTGACAGACAGCGAGTTGGATACATTCATCAAGGTCATGGACGTAATGGCGCAGAATATGGACGCCGACGTCGACCTGCTCGCTATCGCCCGCACGCTCCCAATCAGAAAACCCGCTGCCGGCAAGTAAAAAAATAACCTCGGATTATCTCCGAGGTTAAATTTTTGAAGCGGGTGAGTATTCTTACCTGATCTTCTTATATCCGTATTCGGAGCAGTCGCCGAGCTCGCGCTCGATCTTCATCAGGCGGTTGTACTTGCAGATGCGGTCGGTCCTGGAGAGGGAGCCGGTCTTGATCTGGCCGCTGTTGGTAGCAACTGCGATGTCGGCGATGGTGGTGTCCTCGGTCTCGCCGCTGCGGTGCGAAGTGACGGTGGTGTAGCCGTGGCGGTGGGCCATCTCGATGGCGTCGAGAGTCTCGGTGAGGGAACCTATCTGGTTGACCTTGATGAGGATCGAGTTGCCGGCACCCATTGCGATACCCTTTTCGAGATACTTCACGTTGGTTACGAAGAGGTCGTCACCTACCAGCTGGCACTTGTCGCCGATGGCCTTGGTGAGCTTGACCCAGCCTTCCCAGTCTTCCTCGCTGAGACCGTCCTCGATGGAGTCGATGGGGTACTTCTCGATGAGGGTCTTGAGGTACTTGATCTGCTGCTCGCTGGTGAGCTTGCGGCCGCGCGGGTCTTTCTTCTTGCCGTCCTTGAGCTGCTTGTAGTCGTAGAAGAAGGCGTCGCCTTCCTTGAAGCAGAACTCGGAAGCGGCGCAGTCCATTGCGATGGTAACGTCGGCACCGGGCTTGTAACCAGCCTTTTCGATGGCCTCCATGATGCAGTCGAGAGCGTCGTTGATGCCCTTGAGCGCGGGAGCGAAGCCGCCTTCGTCACCCACTGCAGTGCTGAGCCCGCGGGCCTTGAGCACCTTCTGGAGAGCATGGAACACCTCTGCGCCCATGCGTACGGCCTCGGCCTCGTTCTTGGCGCCGACCGGACGGATCATGAATTCCTGGAACGCGATGGGGGCGTCGGAGTGGGCGCCGCCGTTGATGATGTTCATCATGGGAACGGGAAGGACATGGCCGTTGGTGCCGCCGATGTAGCGGTAGAGGGGCAGGCCGAGATAGTCGGCAGCTGCATGGGCCACTGCGAGGGATACGCCGAGGATGGCGTTCGCTCCGAGTTTGCTCTTGGTGGGAGTGCCGTCGAGTTCGATCATGGTCTTGTCGATGGCCCTCTGGTCGAGGGCGCTCATGCCGATGACTGCGGGAGCGATGACGTCGTTCACGTTGGCAACAGCCTTGAGAACGCCCTTGCCGCCGTAACGCTTCTTGTCACCGTCGCGAAGCTCGAGAGCTTCGTTTTCGCCGGTGGATGCACCGGAGGGAACGGCTGCGACGCCGATGACGCCGGATTCGAGTTCAACTTCAACTTCCACCGTGGGATTTCCACGGGAATCCAGGATTTCACGTCCTGTTACACGAATAATGCGCATTTTTATAAGATTTTAGAGTGATTTTCCTTGTTTTTGGGCATAAAACCCACAAAAACCGCGACAAATTTAGCATTTTATAGCGAGAAAGGCAAAAAGTAGGAAGAATCTTCAAAAATCTTTATCTTTGTAAGACTGACTTTAACCTTAATCATATGTCTGGCATTACTGGTCGCATATCCCAAATCATAGGTCCGGTAGTGGACGTCCACTTCAATCTCAATGAAAAACAGGAAGAAAACGCCCTTCCGGCCATTCACGACGCCCTGGAGGTCGACCGTGGCGGGAAGGCCCTGATCATGGAGGTTCAGCAGCATATCGGCGAAGACACCGTCCGGTGCGTGGCCATGGACTCCACCGACGGTCTCAAGAGGGGGCTCGAAGTGAAGTGCTCCGGCGGCCCGATCAAGATGCCGGTCGGTTCGCAGATACGCGGCCGCGTGATGAACGTCACGGGTGACACCATCGACGGCCTCGGCACCCTCAGCCGCAGCGAAGAACTTCCCATCCACCGCGATCCTCCCAAATTCGAGAACCTTACGACCAGCCAGGAGGTGCTGTTCACCGGCATCAAGGTCATAGACCTGCTCGAGCCCTACCTCAAGGGCGGAAAGATCGGCCTCTTCGGCGGTGCCGGCGTGGGCAAGACGGTGCTCATCAAGGAGCTCATCAACAACATCGCAAAGAAACACAACGGATTCAGCGTTTTCGCCGGCGTGGGCGAGCGCACGCGCGAAGGCAACGACCTCATCCGCGAAATGATCGAATCCAACGTCATAAAATACGGCGACGAGTTCGCGAAAAGCATGGCGGAAGGCCACTGGGACCTCTCGAAGGTAGACCGCGAAGCCATGAAGGAGAGCCAGGTGGCCATGGTGTTCGGGCAGATGAACGAACCGCCCGGAGCGCGTTCCAGCGTGGCCCTCAGCGGCCTTACCCTTGCGGAATCTTTCCGCGACAGCGCCGATCCGGCCTCCCCGAAGGACATCCTGTTCTTCATCGACAACATCTTCCGCTTCACCCAGGCCGGCAGTGAGGTGAGCGCCCTTCTGGGCCGCATGCCATCCGCAGTGGGCTACCAGCCTACGCTGGCCACTGAAATGGGGCAGATGCAGGAGCGCATCACCTCTACGAAGAACGGCTCCATCACCTCGGTGCAGGCGGTTTACGTGCCGGCGGACGACCTTACCGACCCGGCTCCTGCCACCACCTTCAGCCATCTCGACGCCACCACGGTGCTGAGCCGCAAGATCACCGCCCTGGGCATCTACCCGGCGGTGGATCCCCTCGAGAGCACGTCCCGCATCCTCGACCCGATCATCGTGGGCGAAGAGCATTACAATGTAGCCCAGAGGGTCAAGCAGATCCTGCAGCGCAACAAAGAACTGCAGGACATCATCGCCATCCTCGGAATGGACGAACTTTCCGACGAAGACAAACTCACCGTCAACCGCGCCCGCCGCGTCCAGCGCTTCCTTTCGCAGCCCTTCTTCGTGGCCGAGCAGTTCACCGGCGTCCCCGGAGTCATGGTGGACATCCAGGACACCATCAAGGGCTTCAGGATGATTATGGACGGCGACTGCGACCATCTGCCCGAACAGGCCTTCCTGAACGTGGGCACCATTGAAGACGCGATCGCCAAGGGAGAAAGGATTCTCGCGGAAGCAAAGGCATAAATGATAAAGATGCAGATATTCACGCCCTACGGGCAGGCGGAATACAGCGCCGACGCCGTATTCCTCCCGGGCATGTACTCTCCTTTCGAGGTGCTGCCCGGCCACGCCCCCATCATCTCCACCCTCGAGGCGGGCATTATCCGCTGGGTGAAGGACGGGGAGGAGGACAGCCTGCGCATCCGGAACGGGGTGGTGAGGTTCGCCGCCGACAAAATGGAAATCTGCGCCGAAGAAGAAGAGTCATGAAAAGGCTGATTGTCATACTCGTGGCGATGCTCCTGTCCGGAACGGCCTTTGCGGCCGTGCCGGAAGAGGCTTCTGCTTCGCCCCAGGAAGACGTCAACATCTCCGAAGTGGTCTTCGAGCACATCGGCGACTCCTACGAATGGCATTTCTTCAACACCCGCGACGGCCGGAGCGTGGCCATGTATCTCCCGGTCATAGTGCGTACCAGTGACGGGCGGTGGCACCTTTTCAGCAGCAGGCATCTCCTGCACGGCGAAGGGGCTGAATACCAGGGGCTTCACATCGCCGCCGAAGGGGAGCCCCACGCCGGAAAGATAGTCCAGGCGGACGGGTCGCGTCCGTTCGACGTCAGCATCACCAAAAACGTGCTGTCGCTCTTTATCAGCAGCATACTCCTTGTGGTTATCGTCCTGCTTACGGCTCGCTGGTACAAAAGGCACGACTCCCTCAAGGAGGCGCCCAAGGGCCTTGCCGCCCTCATGGAGCCGCTCGTCTGCATGGTGAACGACATGGCCCGGGACAATATCGGGCCCGACTACAGGCGTTACTCCCCGTATCTGCTCACGGCCTTCCTGTTCATACTGCTGAACAACTTCATGGGCATCATCCCGGTCTTTCCCGGGGGAGCCAACCTTACCGGCAACATCGCCTGCACGCTGGTGCTGGCATTGTTCACCTTCTTCACCGTAAACCTCACGGGCACGAAGCATTACTACAAGGAGATGATAAATCCCGAAGTGCCCGTGTACCTCAAGCCCATCATGGCGCCCATAGAGATATTCAGCGCCATCGTGAAGCCCCTTTCGCTCACCATCCGTCTGTTCGCGAACATGCTGGCGGGGCACATCCAGATACTCTGCATGGTGTGCATCATCTTCATCATGGCGAAATACGGCGGAGTGCTGCTGGCGGGCATGGGTGCGGTGAGCGTAATCTTCGGAATTTTCCTGGACGTGCTGGAAATGCTGATTTCCTTCATTCAGGCATACATATTTACAATGCTCAGCTCAATCTACATAGGTTTGGCGCGGGCAAAGGAATAACAACTTTTAAAACCATACAACCATGTTAGCATTCGTACTTCTTCAAGCAGCCGCCGGGGCAGTCCTCGGAAAGGCCGGGATTGCATTGGGCGCAGCGCTTTCGGCATTCGTCGCCGGTTACGGCATCGGCAAGGTCGGCAAGGCCGCAGTCGACGGCATCGCACGTCAGCCCGAAGCGGCGGGCAACATCCGCACCACCGTCATCATCGTCGCCGGTATGATAGAGGGCGCGTCGCTCCTCGCCGTCATCACCTGCCTTCTCGCCATTATCAGGTAATGAACCTCATTACACCCGACGGCGGCCTCCTTTTCTGGATGGTGGTCATCTTCGCCATTGTGTTCTTCCTTCTGGCGAAGTTCGGCTTCCCCATTATCACTTCGGCCGTCGAAAAGCGCTCGGAGCGCATCGCCGACTCGCTGGTGCGGGCCGACGAGGTGGAGCGGCGCGTGGCCGAGATGGACGCTGAGCGCGGGAAGATGCTGGAGGAGACGCGCAGGGAGCAGGCGAAAATGCTCAAGGAAGCTTCCGACACCCGCGATCTCATCCTCGAGAAAGCCAAGGCTGATGCCGCCGAAGAGACGGCACGCATGATCGAGCATGCCAGGATGCAGATCGAGGCCGACCGCCGCAGCGCCGAGGCCGATATGCGCAGGCAGATTGCGATGCTGTCGGTCGATGTGGCCGAAAAGGTGCTCCGCAAAACCCTGGCTTCCTCTTCCGAACAGTCCGCGCTCATCGACAGGCTGGTCGACGAGGCCGCCAAAACCGCGGAAAAACCGCAGAGTTAAACGTTTATGAACACAGGGGTCATTTCTTCACGTTACGCCAAAGCCCTGCTCCTGCTCACCCGGGAGTCGGGCAGGGGAGAACAGGTGTTCGCCCAGGCGCGGGCGTTGCTGAAGAACCCCGAAAAGGTTCCGGCTCCCCTCGAGGAAGACCTCCGGAAGCTGGTGCTGCTCGTTAACAGGAACGGCCGCGGCTGGTGCATGCGCTTCATCCTGAACGACTTCATCCACCTTTATTGCGAAAGCACCGGTGCGCAGATGGTCAGACTCATATCCGCCGTCGATTCTCCGGGGCTTTATGACAGGGTGTCCCGGCTGCTTGACGGCAAGGTATACATCGACACCGAAGTCGACCCCGACCTGGAAGGCGGTTTCGTTCTTGTAGTCGGCGACCGCATGGTAGACGCCAGCGTAAAAGGGCAGTTGGAGCGGATCCGGCGGGAGCTCTCCGCAAAGAACCAAAGATTAGTTTAAAGTTATGGCAGACAACAACATAAGAGCAAGTGAAGTATCGGATATCCTGCTCGGACAGCTCCGTGGCATCGATACTTCCGTGGGCTTCGAGGAGGTGGGCCGGGTGCTGCAGGTCTCCGACGGAGTGGCACGCATCTACGGGCTTTCGAACGCCGAGGCCGGTGAACTGCTGGAGTTCTCCTCCGGCGTGAAGGCCGTGGTGATGAACCTCGAAGAGGATAACGTGGGCGCCGTCCTCCTCGGTCCTACCGACCAGGTGAAGGAGGGCATGAACGTCCGCAAGCTCGGCCGTATCGCTTCCGTGCCGGTTTGCGAACAGATGACCGGCCGCGTGGTGAATCCGCTGGGCGAGCCGCTCGACGGCCTCGGGCCCATCCCCGGCGACAAGGTCGCCATGCCCTTGGAGCGCAAGGCCCCGGGCGTCATCTACCGCCAGCCGGTGAACGAGCCCCTTCAGACCGGCCTCAAGGCCATCGACGCCATGATACCCATAGGGCGCGGCCAGCGCGAGCTCATTATCGGAGACCGCCAGACCGGCAAGACTGCCATAGCAATCGACACCATCATCAACCAGCGCTCCGAATACGAGGCCGGGAAGCCCGTATACTGCATCTATGTCGCTGTCGGCCAGAAGGGTTCCACCATCGCGTCCATCGTGGAATCGCTGCGCTCGAGGGGAGCCATGGACTACACGATCGTGGTTGCCGCCACCGCGGCCGATCCCGCCGCGCTGCAGTATTACGCCCCCTTCGCCGGGGCAGCCATCGGCGAGTTCTTCCGCGACACCGGGCATCACGCGCTGGTGGTCTACGACGACCTCTCCAAACAGGCCGTGGCGTACCGCGAGGTGTCGCTCATCCTCCGCAGGCCTTCGGGGCGCGAGGCATATCCCGGAGATGTCTTCTACCTGCATTCGCGTCTTCTGGAAAGGGCTGCTAAAATCATTGACCAGCAGGAAGTTGCCGAACAGATGAACGACCTCCCCGAAGCCCTTCGCGGGAAAGTCCGCGCAGGAGGTTCGCTCACCGCCCTGCCCATCATCGAAACCCAGGCGGGCGACGTGTCGGCCTATATTCCCACCAACGTCATTTCCATCACCGACGGCCAGATTTACCTCGAATCAGGCCTGTTCAACCAGGGTTTCAGGCCCGCCATCAACGTGGGCATTTCGGTTTCCCGCGTGGGCGGCGCCGCCCAGATAAAGAGCATGAAGAAGGTCGCCGGCACCCTCAAGATAGACCAGGCGCAGTACGAGGAGCTTGAGTCGTTCTCGAAGTTCTCTTCGGACGTCGACAAGGTGACCGCCATGGCGCTGGACAAGGGGCGCAAGAACAACCAGCTGCTCATCCAGCCGCAGTATTCACCCATGCCGGTAGGGGAGCAGGTGGCCGTGCTGTATTGCGGAACCCATTCTCTCATGTCATCCATCCGCATAAACCAGGTGCGCGACTTCCACAAACTCTTCCTCGACCGCATGAGGGCTTCTCATTCCGACCTGCTCGCCGAACTGTCATCGGGCAAGGTGAGCGACGAGGCCATAGCCGCTATCGAAAAGGTAGCCGCCGGAGTATGCAAGTCGCTCGAGACGGACAAGAATGAGGACATGCTCTGGAATCCGGTAGATGACGCAAATACCTCCAGGCCGGCCGACGTGGGCGTGGCGGAAGACGTCGAAGCCATGCACGAGGCGAACAAAAAGCGCAAGATAGAATAAGGTGGCATCGCTCAGGGAAATAAAAGACCGCATCGGCTCCGTCCGCTCTACGCTCAAGATCACCAACGCCATGAAACTCGTGGCGTCGGCGAAACTGCGTAAAGCCCAGCAGACGATAGAGGGTCTGCATCCCTACGAGGCCACCTTGGCATCAATCCTCTCTTACGTGCGTGCGGCCTCTCCGAAGGCTGCCGCCAAGGACAAGAAGAATTCCGCTTCCGGCAAGACGGCGGTGGTGGTCGTGGCGAGCAATTCCTCGCTCTGCGGCGGCTTCAACACCAATGTGGTGCGGAAGGCCCTCGACGTCATCTATGATTGCGAGGGAGATGTGGACGTATTCGCCATCGGGCGCAAGGCGGCCGACGCTCTCCGCAGGGAAGGCTATCCCGTTCCGGAGCTGCTGTCGGGCAGCGGCCTGAACACTGAAGAACTGGTCGGGCATACCGATTATGAAGAATCCACCCGCTTCGCGCAGATGCTCATCGACGCCTACGAATCCGGGGAATACGGCAGGGTGCTTCTGGTTTACAGCCACTTCGTGTCCACCTCCAGGCAGGATGTCATGTGCGAAACCTACCTTCCCTTCGACGTGCAGCCCGCCGCCGAAGGCGACGACCCTGCCGACGACAGTTACGACATCATCCTCGAACCCGGCGCCGGGGCCATAGTGGAATACCTCATGCCCCTGGTGATGAAACTGAAGATTTACACGGTGCTGCTCGACAGCGTGGCCTCCGAGCATGCGGCGCGTACCATCGCCATGCAGACGGCCTCCGACAATGCCAAGGACATCCTCGACGAGCTCACGCTCGAATACAACAAGGGGCGCCAGCAGCAGATCACCGCGGAACTGCTCGATATCGTGGGAGGGTCGCAATGAAACACGCCGTAATCCTCTGCAACGGCGAATTCCCGAAAAAAGAATATCCGCTGTACCTTCTCGAAACGGCAGGCATAATCGTCTGCTGCGACAGCGCCGTGAACGCCGGCAGGCTCGAGCGGCTGGGGCTGGAACCTGACGTAATCGTGGGCGACATGGATTCCACGCCGTCGGCGGTGCGGAAAAAGTACGCCGACCGTCTGGTGCAAGTCGATGAGCAGGACGACAACGACCTTGCGAAAGCCTTCGCCCTGCTTCGCGAACGCTGGCCCGAAGTGTCTGAAATTCACATACTTGGCGCTGGCGGCAAGAACGAGGCCCACCTGGTTGGCAACCTGGGCTGGCTCATGGAGTGGGAGAGGCGCTCGCTCGCGGAAACCGGCCGGGGGCTGGCTGCCCGCGGAATCAGCGTCGACATGATTTCGGACTGGAGCACCGCCTTTGCAACATCTCCCGATACGGCTACACTCTCCGACAAAAAAAGAATCCCGGAAATCTCCGGGACTCTCGAATTGCATATAGGTGAGGGGCGCAAAGTTTCTTTTTTTGCCACCGATCCTGAGTTGAGGCTCCGTTCCGTGGGCCTTGTGTGGCCCCTCGACGGCGTAGACCTCTCGAAATGGTGGACCGGCACCCTCAACCGGGCTTCAGCCGATGTCATCTCGCTGGAATTCAACAAAACGGCACCTTTGCTGGTGATTCTTGATTGAGGAACTGTTTCTAGCTGTCCGGACGGTACTCCAGCAGGTCGCCCGGCTGGCAGTCGAGCGCCCTGCACAGGGAGTCGAGCGTCGTGACGCGCAGCGCTTTCGCCTTACCGTTCTTCAGGATTGACAGATTGGCGGGCGTGATGCCCAGCTTCTCGGCCAGTTCACCCGAAGACATCTTGCGGCGGGCCAGCATTACATCTATGTTGATAATTATAGCCACGGTGCGCTATTCCTCCTTTTTGGCGGCTTTTTTCTGCTTTCCGTCAGAGGCGGCGGGCTGCTCGTCGACCTTCTTTCCGAGATAGTCGGGAAGCTCCATGCCGGCGGTCTTGAAGAGGTCCTGGAGCGGAGGTATAGAACCCATGAGCCCGCTCAGGAAGTTGGCGGTAGCCGTCTTTCCGTCCTTTGTGGAGCCATTGTCCCATACGGTGACCTTGTCGAACTTGATGCCCTTTACGGCCTCGACCTGGGTCCTGACGATTTCGGGCAGCTTGTCGGCAATCATCATGAGCACGGCCTTCTGCGGGTCGTCGCCGGCGGCGTGCACCGTCTGTGCGAAACCGGAAGCCTGCTTGGTGAGGATTTCCATGGTACCGCGTGCCTGTGCGTCCATCTTCGCGAAGATGGCGTCAGCCTCACCCTTTGCGATGCGGCGGGCCTGCTCTGCCTGGGCCTCAGCCTCGATGATGAGCTTTTCCTTGTCGATTTCGGCGGCAACCACGATGTTGGCCTGCTGGGTGGCCTTTTCCCTCTCGGCGCGGGCGAGTTCAGCGTCGCGCTCGCTCTGGTAGGCTTCCTGCAGGGCCTTTGCGGCCTGCACCTTTTCGGCTGCCACGGCGATGCGGTCGGCCTCTGCGGTCCTCTGGCGGCGCAGGGCGTCCGAGTTGGCGATCTCGATCTTTGCGGCGTTTTCACCCTTTACGGCGTCGGCGTCGGCGGATGCTACGTTGATACGGGTGTCCTTGTCGGCCATGGCCTTACCGGTTTCACCGAACCTGTTCTGCTCGGCGACGCTCTTCTTTGCGTCGTTGATGGCCTTGGCGGCGGCTTCCTTACCGAGAGCCTCGATGTAGCCGGACTCGTCGCGGATATCGGTGACGTTCACGTTGATGAGCTTGAGACCGATCTTGCGGAGCTCAGCCTCGACGTTGGCGGATACGCTGGCGAGGAACTTGTCGCGGTCGGAGTTGATTTCCTCGATGTCCATGGTGGCGATGACGAGACGCAGCTGACCGAAGAGGATATCGGTGGCGATGCTGCGGATGTCCTCGGTGGAG
>JAILQG010000067.1 GCA_024699055.1 Bacteroidales bacterium | reverse complement strand
ATGAAATGCAACCGCTGCGTGGCCGACCTTCCGGAAAGGCTGCGCCGGGAGGTGAAAGAGGCCGAGAAGAGATGGCAATGAACGGAAGGATCATCGTGACCGGCGCCACAGGCAGCATGGGTTCCGCGGCGGTAGAGGCCTTGACCGGAGAAGGAATCCCCGTGCTGATGGCCTGCCGCAATCTGGGCAAGGCCGAGGCCATTCGGGCGGATATCCTTCGCCGCGTCCCCGGCGCCGACATTGATATCCGGCCGCTGGACCTGGCCTCTTTGGCCTCAGTGCGGGCTTTCGCCGAGGGTGTCGAACCGGGCACTGTCGCTGCGCTGTTCAACAACGCCGGCGTTATCTCGAAGGGCTTCCGCCTGACTGAGGACGGATTAGAGAACACTTTCGCTGTCAATTACTTCGGCCCATGGTTGCTAACTCTGCTCCTGCTGCCGAAACTGCCTAAAGACGCGCATATAGTGAATATGGTGTCGCTGACCTGCCGCTTCGTTTCGCTGAGCGAAACTGCTCTGAAGCCGGCCGAAAAAGAGTTCAGTCAGTTGGGTACTTATGCCCGGGCCAAGCGTGCGCTGCTGTCGTTCTCCCTGGAACTGGCACGGCGGTATCCTGATCTGCACGTCAACCTGGCCGACCCGGGAATCGTCGCCTCCGACATGATCGACCTGGGGCACTGGTATGATCCGCTGGCTGACGCGCTGTTCAAGCCGCTTTGCAAGTCGCCTCAGGCAGGCGTTAGCCCGGCCCTGCGCGCCCTCTCAGAAGAAACGCACAAACGCTATTATGTCGGAAATGCAAGCAAGGAAATACCGTCCCGATACATCGATCCGACTCTGGACGAAAGAATCTGGGAGGAAACACGAAATCTGATCAGTGCAATCGCCGGTTTTACTCTTTCGTAAAAATATAAACTGCGATTGTCGGTAGGATAACCAGCAGTATCAATAATGTCTCTAAAAGTGCGTATGAGCCGAAAAAGACCAGCAGCGTCTGGAATTTGATAATTCCGTCAACAAGTAATACCAGGAAGGCAAACCAGCAGACAAGGAATATCGCTGCATGTTTAATCTTTCTTTTTTTGAGTTTCATAATCTGGAAATCTATCGTTTTCCTGTTCAAAGGTAAGGTTTTCCTCCGGATTAACAAGCGAGATGGTATTTCGATAAAAAAGAGTAAATTTGAGCGTCTGCAAATAAAGGAATATGAAAAGTATTATTGCCATTATCGCCCTGCTGTTCTCATTCGTGTTCCTGTCGAACGCTCAGGACGGCAGCTGGACGGGAAAACTCGAGGCCAACGGAAGGAAACTAACGCTTGTCTTCCATCTGGACGGCGATGAACCCTGCATGGATTCGCCGGACCAGGCTGCGCAGGGCATTCCCATCCAGATTGAAAGGACCGAAATGGGAAAAATCACCATCAAGATTCCCATGATCGGCGCAAGCTACGAAGGCCTGTGGCTGGGCAATCGGATTGTTGGTAACTTCACGCAAATGGGCCATTCCCTGCCACTGACCCTGGTTCCAGGAGGAGACAAGCTGAACCGTCCGCAGACCCCTGTGGGTCCCTTCCCGTATGAGACGGAGGAGGTGTCCTTCGACAATGGAGATGCGCATCTGGAAGGCACTCTGGTACTTCCGGAGGGGTGTTCCTGCGAGACACCCGTCCTGATCTTCGTCACCGGCAGCGGGCAGGAAGACCGGGATGAGACCATCTTCGAGCACAAGCCATTTGCGGTGATTGCCGACGCCCTCGGCCGGGCAGGTATCGCCACGCTCCGCTACGATGACCGTGCCGTCGGCGGTTCCACCGGAGAGGTGGCCACTGCAACCACTGAAGATTTCAGGGACGATGCCCTTGCCGGCATCAAGATGCTTCGGGAGCGCTTCGACAAGGTGGGTGTCATCGGCCACAGCGAAGGCGGTACCATCGCCCTGATGCTGGCCGCCGAGGGGCAGGTAGATTTCATCGTCAGCATGGCCGGCGTGGCGATTTCCGGACTGGAAACGACTGTGGCACAGAGCCGGGTCGCTCTCGAAGCCCTGGGTTACACCGGGGATACCGTTGACAAGTACTGTGATGCGGTGCAGAAAGCCTGCTATGTGCGGGTTCATGGCGGCAGGATGCCGTACGCTGACGAACTGGACCTTCCGGATGAACTGAAGCAGAATTACCTGGCAGTGCTTCAGCAGATCCAAATCCCATGGATGATCAAATTCCTCTCGCTGGATATGAGGCCGCTGCTGGGCGGTATCACTTGCCCCGTCATGGCCATCAACGGCACCAAGGATGTTCAGGTGGACTCCGAAAGCAACCTGGAAGCCTTACGTAAGGGCCTGCCCGCGAATCCCAGGAACAGGATTGAAGCGCTCGAAGGGCTGAACCATCTTTTCCAGCATTGCACCACCGGCGCCGTCGCCGAATACCGTCAGATCGAGGAAACCATCGCGCCCGAGGCGCTTGAGATGATTGTCGAGTGGCTGTCCGGCTTCAAAGCCTTGTGACGACAGCGGCCATGCTCATCCGACTTCATATAGCCATTCTTTTTGCCGCATTTGCGGCCATCATAAACCCTGCGCCTATGTTTAGCCACCCCAAAACCGAGAACGTAAGGAAGCCCGCCGTCGCCGGCACGTTTTATCCCGCTTCCGCCAAGGAAATCAACGCTATGATAGGCCCTTGGCTGCATCCTGTGACCGACGGACCAGCCCCACAGGCCCTTATCGTGCCGCATGCCGGATATGTTTTCAGCGGGGAAGTGGCCGCCTCGGCTTTCAACAAGATTCCCCGTGGGCACGCTTACAAGCGCATATTCCTCCTGGGGCCCAGTCACCGGGTGGGCTTTAACGCAGCCAGCGTGCAGACGCAATGCTCATTTGCGGAAACGCCCCTGGGCCAGGTTCCCATCGACATCGAAGTAGGGAAGGAGCTTATCAGCAAAGGAGACGGTGCCTTCACTTTCCGGGCTGACGCCCATGACCGGGAGCACTGCTTGGAGGTACAGTTGCCTTTCTTACAGGCGCTTTATAGGGAAGTCCCGCCCATTGTTCCCATCGTGATCGGCTCGCAGCATCTGGATGTCCTGGAAAAGATTGCCGATGTCCTTTCTCCCTACTTCAACGAAGATAACCTTTTCATTATCAGCTCCGATTTCTCCCACTATCCATCCTACGAAGATGCCTGCAAATCGGACCGCCATATGGCTGAGGCTATCACTACCGGCGGTCTGGAGGAGTTCATCGATGCCCTCCGTCAGGTGGACAATATGAACTTCAGGGGTGAGGACACCGCCGCCTGTGGGGCCAACGCCATCGCCGTGCTGCTGTCCATCATCGATGCACAGGGCCCCGGCTATTTCTCGGCCGAGCACGTAATGTACCGTAACTCGGGAGACTCGGTCTACGGCGAAAAGGACAGGGTAGTGGGCTACAATTCTATCGTCTTTACCCGCAGGGAAAAGGCCGCCTATATACCTAAGGACCATCTTTTTAACTTTTCCGAGGAGGAGAAGACCGCGATTATCGCCACGGCCCGCCAGGCAATCTGTTCCGCCCTGCGCCTGCCGTATGACGGTGACGCCCGCCCTGTGGGCATCCTCAAGGAGAGCGGCTACGGCGTCTTTGTGACGCTCCATATGAACGGAAACCTGCGCGGTTGCATCGGCCGGTTCACTTCTGATGATACCCTTGCGGAAACTATCCAGGAAATGGCGATGAGCGCTGCCTTCCACGACCCTCGCTTCCCATCCCTTTCCCGCAATGAGGTGCCCCGTATAGACATAGAAGTATCGGTCCTCTCGCCCCTGAAGAAGATTAAATCCATCGACGAGTTCAAGCTGGGCCGCGACGGCATCTATATCATCAAGGGCCACAACCACGGCACCTTCCTTCCGCAGGTGGCCGAAGAGACCGGCTGGAACACCGAGCAGTTCCTGGGCCACTGCGCCCGCGACAAGGCCGGCATCGGCTGGGACGGCTGGAGGGATGCAGACCTCTATACCTATCA
>JAILQG010000057.1 GCA_024699055.1 Bacteroidales bacterium | reverse complement strand
CTCAAGGCGCAGCATGCGGCGCTGCTCCTGCTCGTCACCAAGCTTTACGATGCGATTTCCGACCCTGTAATGGGTATCATCGCCGACCGCACGAATACTAAATGGGGCAAGTACCGTCCGTATCTGCTGTGGATAGCCCTGCCTTTCGCGCTCGTGGGAACGCTCTCGTTCTTCACTCCCGGCGCCGGCTATGCCTTCAAGCACGTGTACGCCTATGTGATGTACATCCTCATGATGACGGTCTATACCGCCATCAACGTGCCTTACGGCGCCATGCTGGGCGTGGTCACCGACGACCCGCGCGAGAAGAGCGTGTTCTCTTCGTTCCGCATGTTCTTTGCCTACATCGGCAGCTTCCTGGCCATGGGCATCTTCGCTATCTTCGAAAAGTCCATCCAGGGCAAGCCCAACTCCGCCGGGCAGATCATGAGCGGCGTGGGTGACGCCGACCCCGCATCCTGGACCTTCGTGGTTGCGATCGTGGCGGTAATGTGCCTCCTGCTCTTCCTGGGCTGCTTCGCGCTCACGCGCGAGAGGGTGCATGCGGAAGAGAAAGCCTCCGGGCCCGCCTCGGTGGGTGAAGACCTCAAGGCCCTGCTGGGCAACGGCCCGTGGTGGCTGCTCCTCGGCGGCGGCATCGCCATCCTGCTCTTCAACTCCATCCGCGGCGGCTCCGCTGCCTATTACTTCGCCAATATTCTGGGCACCAGCCCGATACTCACCTGCGCCGTCTACCTGATGATAGGCGAAATCGCCCAGATGGTCGGCGTGCTGCTGGCGGTTCCGGTAAGCGACAAGATAGGCAAGAAGGGCACTTTCCTGAGCGTGCTTGTAATCATAACCGTGCTGTCGGTAATCGTGTGGTTCCTGCCGCAGACCACCGGCGGTTTCTGGGCGCTCATCGTGCTGCAGGTGCTTATCTGCGTCGCCATCGGCCTCAATTCTCCCATGCTCTGGAGCATGTTCGCGGACGTGGCCGACTACTCCGAACTCAAACATGGCACGGCCTCGACCGGGCTTATCTTCTCGTCGTCCAGCATGGCGCAGAAATTCGGCGGTGCGCTGGGCGCCTTCCTGCTCATGCAGGTGCTGGCTTGGGCCGGATATGACGGCGGTCTGCAGACTCAGTCTCCCCAGACCCTGTCCGCTATCAGGGCGCTGATGAGCTGGATACCCTCCATCGGCTCCGCTCTCGGCATAGTGTGCCTGATTCTCTATCCTCTCTCGACTTCACGCATGAAGCAGATCCAGTCCGAACTCGAAATCAAACGCAATTCAAAACGATAAAATGAGCAAACTTACGATCGTGGGAGCTCCTCTCCCCAATATTCCATGGGAAGACCGTCCGGCTTCTTCCAAAGAGACGATGTGGCGGTATTCCAAGAACCCCATTATTCCGCGCGACCTGCTGCCCGACAGCAACAGCATTTTCAATTCGGCCGTAGTGCCCTTCGGGAAGGGCTTCGCCGGCGTTTTCCGCTGCGACGACAAGAACCGCCGCATGGCCATCCATGCCGGTTTCTCCGACGACGGCGTCAAGTGGGATATCAATCCAGAGGTCATCAAGTTCGCGGATGCGCCTTCTCCGGAAGTGGGGGAGTGGGTCTACGGTTATGATCCGCGTGTCGCCTTAATCGAAGGCAAGTACTACGTGACGTGGTGCAACGGTTTCCACGGGCCCACCATCGGCGCCGCATGGACTACCGATTTCAAGACATTCCATCAGCTCGAGAACGCCTTCCTGCCCTACAACCGCAACGGAGTGCTCTTCCCGCGCAAGATTGGAGGCCGTTTCGCCATGCTCTCGCGTCCGTCCGACACCGGTCACACCGCATTCGGCGACATATTCTATTCCGAATCGCCCGATTTCGTTTTCTGGGGGAAACATCGCCACGTGATGGCTCCGGCAGCTTTCGAAACCAGCGCCTGGCAATGCATGAAGATAGGCGCAGGCCCCGTCCCCATCGAGACTTCCGAGGGATGGCTGCTCATCTACCACGGCGTGCTGCAGTCGTGCAACGGCTATGTCTATTCCTTCGGAGCCGCCCTGCTCGACCTTGAGCAGCCCTGGAAGGTGCTTGCCCGCAGCGGACAGTACCTGCTCAACCCGCGCGAGATCTACGAAATCGCCGGAGACGTTCCCGATGTCACCTTCCCCTGTGCGTCGCTGCACGATCCCGAGACCGGCCGCATCGCCGTCTACTACGGCTGCGCCGACACCGTCACCGGCCTCTGCTTCGGCTACATCCCCGAAATCATCGACTTCGTAAAGCGCACGAATATCCTCTGATTCCGACTGGTTTTGGGATCGGCCGGCCGCGTTTCAAGCTTCAGCATGGCCGGCGGATTCGCTGTGCCCGGAGGTGCCAAAAGATAATGTTGAAAAAAAACTGAAAAATTTAAACGCGGGGTGTATAATTATATCTAAAATGATGTAGATTTGCACCCGAAATAATAACAACCTTATCTTTTTTATGCTACGTGAAGAAATTTACCTCTACTACCTGTGAGTTGATTGAATTGGTCAACTCCGGTGCAGAATTGAAGGGCTTGCTCGAAAAGTCCATTGCCAAGGCCAAAGCCACGAATCCCGACAAAGACACTAATCCTGCACAGAGTCTGGAGGAGTTTTATTTTTTCATTGAGTGGAGTCTTACCACTCTCCCACGTTTCATTTTAAAGTTACCGACAGGTTCCTCGCTCTACGACCGTCTGGATCAGGGCGTCGATTACCTGTACTTTCTCGTCGACCAGCCTCTCGAAGAGCTGGAAGACAAAGGTTATTATTATCCCTCGCTGCAGTATCACGAACCCTTCCGTTCCTGGCTTTCCGCATATAACAGGCAGTGGGGCGCTTTCCTCTCCACTCCCGAATCCTGGAAACCCGAATATGCCGAGGATTTCTTCACCGATCCCGAGTTCGGCGTCTGCAGGGAATGGTATGAGGATCCTTCCAACTGGAAGAGCTTCAACGATTTCTTTTCCCGCAAGCTCCGCGACGCGTCGCAGAGGCCTATAGTGAACCCGTCCGACGAATCGGTCGTCTGCTCTCCCGTAGACGGCTGGCCTCAGGGCGTATGGAAGATAGACGAAGACGGTTACATCGACAACAAAGTGCTCCTCAAGAGCCGCGAGTTCGACAGCGTGGTGAATCTTCTCGGGCCGGACAGCAAGTACGGCAGGGAATTCGCAGGAGGCACCCTCACCCATGTCTTCCTCGATGTGAACGACTATCACCGATACCATTTCCCCGTTTCCGGTAAAATCCTGGAAATGAACAAGATAGAGGGCACTGACGGGGGCGGCGGAGTATATCGCTGGAACCCCGAAGCGAAGCGCTACTGGCTCGAGAGCCGCACTCCCAACTGGGAGTCGATCGAAACCCGCGCGTGCGTCGTCCTTGACACCGCGTACGGCAAGGTCGCCCTCCTTCCGATAGGCATGTCGCAGATTTGCTCCGTCAATTTCTCGGAAGGGCTCAAGCCCGGCGACAACGTGGTGAAGGGCCAGGAGATGGGATACTTCCTCTTCGGAGGCTCCGACCTCGTAATCGTCTTCCAGAAGTGCGTGGAGTTCAATCTCACGGCAGACACCACCGCGCATATAATGCTCGGCCAGAAGCTGGGAGATCTGAAGTAGCAGGCTTTACAGCAGATAATCCTTCCCGTGGTCTGCAAGACGGACCAGCAGTTCCCCGAACAGGGTGTTCGCCCAGGCGAACCATGGACGGGTGAACTTGGCTGCGTCGTCCTTCTCGTGGCTCTCGTGGATGAATCCGGTGCCGGCGTCGGTATCCCTTAGCTGCCTCAGGCAGTCTTTGATTTCCTTGTCGTAGGCCTTGCAGGAAGGGCCTTCCGCTTCCGACATATTCATGGCCGTGAAGGCCTTCATCATGACGCTCATGGGCCAGATTACCATAGTGCCGGTATGGGGGCCTCCTATGCCTTCACCGGCTTTTCCTTTCTGGAAATACGGATTGTATTCGCTCCAGACCAGACGGCGGGTGTTGCGGTAGACCGGATCGACCGCCATTTCGGGGATGAGGTAGCCGAGCGAGAGAAGGGAGGGTACGTTGGCGTCGTCCATGAGATAACTGTTCCCGAAACCGTCGACTTCGTATGCATAGACCGGCCCGAATTCGGGATGCTGCACCACGGCGTATTTCTTCAGGGCTTCCTCCACTTCGTCGGCGAGGGCGGTGCACCTGCGGGCCATGGCTTTTTGGTGATTCACGGTCGTGAGGATTTCCGCCGCTTTGCGTAAGATGCTCACTGCAAAGAAGTTGGAGGGGATGAGATACTCGAACTGGGTGGCGTCGTCGGACGGCCTGAAGGACGAACAGATGAGCCCCGTGGGCTTTATGGGATGCCCCTTTCCTACGCGGGCTTTGGTGTCGAGCTGCCTGTCGGTGACGCGGAGGAAATAGTACGGACCGTCGTCCGTCTTGCGCTGCTGCACGGTGAAGGTTTCGAGGATGTTCCCGATTGCCTTGAGCCACTCTTCGCCGAAGACGGAAGTGTCTCCAGTAACCTTCCAGTACTCATAGGCGAGACGGACCGGATAGCACTGGGAATCAATCTCCCATTTGCGCTCGAACACCCAGGGGCTCTGGGGCATGCCGGTGTCGTCGGGGTCGCCGAAATCGCCGGTGGGACCGTCGTTGAAGGCGTTGGCGTAGGGGTCTATGTTGAGCAGCGAGAACTGGCAGTTGATCACTCCCGCTATCAGTTCCCGCAGTGCGGGATCTTCCTTACACAGAGATACATACGGCCACACCTGGGCGCCGGAATCGCGCAGCCACATGGCGTGGATGTCGCCCGTGTAGACGAAAGTCCTGGGGGTGCCGGTGCTGTCGCTGAAGTGCACGGTAGTGTCGAGCGTGTTGGGGAAACAGTTGCGGAACATCCAGCGGAGCTTGGGATCTTTGATCTTTGTGGATACGCTTTCTATCTTGGCTTCCACGGCCTGCGAGGTGAAAAGGCGCTCTGCGGGCCTTTGCGATTCGTATGTCTGCGCACATGCGGTAAGGGGGAGCAGTACTGCGCCCAGCAATGAATATAGATGTCTCATACCAAAGGCAAATTTAACAAATTTCATTATATTTGTATATTTATGATACATCCCATTTTAATCAGCCTCCTGACGGGCCTCGTGAGCTTCGTGAACCCATTCGTGGGCACTTCCAACTTCGGTGCAACCAACCCCGGCGCCCTTCTGCCTAACGGGATGATGAGCGTGAGCCCGTTCAACGTCAGCGGCTCTGCGCAGAACACCTGGGACAAGGATTTCCGCTGGTGGAGCACTCCGTACAGCGCCGACAACTGCTATCTCACCGGTTTCAGCCACGTGAATCTCAGCGGAGTGGGCTGCCCCGACCTGGGCGCGGTGCTGGTGATGCCTACGGCTGGGGAGCTGGAGGTGGATTACACCAAATACGGCAGCCTGTATGAAGATGAGATGGCGGAGCCCGGCTATTATTCGGTAATACTGTCTAAATATGGCATCCAGGCCGAGGCCACCGCGACGCTCCGCTCGAGCATCGAACGCTATACTTTTCCCGGCGGCAGGGCCAATATCCTGCTGAATCTGGGCGAAGCCCTTACCAACGAAACCGGCGCCTTCGTGAGGAAGGTTTCCGATACCGAGGTGGAGGGCGTGCGCCTGTGCGGAGGGTTCGGCTATACGAATCCCCAGGCCGTAATCCCGCAGTACTTCGTGCTGAGGCTCAGCAAAGTGCCTTCAGAGGCAGGTTTCTTCAAGAAACAGCCCCCCATGCAGGCCGAGGCCGCCTGGGACGCCTATGCCGGAAAGTACAAGGTTTACACGCAGTATTTCAGCGAGATGGGAGGCGACGACATCGGCTGCTGGTTCAGTTTCGACGTCGCGGAAGGGGAGAGCATCTGCGTGCAGGTGGGGGTGTCCTTCGTGAGTTGCGAAAACGCCCGCATGAACCTCGAGGCCGAACAGGACGGGTTCAATTTCGACCGCGTGAGGCTCTGCGCCCTGGAAGAGTGGGAGAACGCCCTCTCGCGCATACGCGTGGAGGGCGGCTCGGAAGAGCAGAGGCAGGTGTTCTATACGGCGCTCTACCATGCCCTCATCCATCCCAATATACTGAACGACGTGAACGGGGAGTATCCGCTCTTCCAAAACAACGGCACCGGCAGGGTGGAAAAGGGCCACGACCGCTATACC
>JAILQG010000035.1 GCA_024699055.1 Bacteroidales bacterium | reverse complement strand
ATGAAGGTGATGCCGAGTTTCTGGTGCATCTCCTTGAGTTCGAGCTGCATGTCTTCCCTCATCTTGCGGTCGAGGGCTGCGAGCGGCTCATCCAGCAGGAGCACCTTGGGCTCGTTGACGATGGCCCTGGCGATGGCGACGCGCTGCTGCTGCCCTCCGGAAAGGGATTCCACCGCGCGCGACTCATAGTCGGTCATTGCGACCATCTTGAGCACGCGGCGCACCTTGCGGTCTATCTCGTCTTCGGGTATCTTCTTGAGCTTGAGGCCGAAGGCTATGTTGTCGTAGACGTCGAGATGCGGAAACAGCGCATAGCGCTGGAACACGGTGTTGAGCGGACGCTCATACGGTGGAACGCCTGCTATGTCCTTGCCGTCCAGGAGGATGCGGCCCTCGTCGGGCTGCAGGAAACCGGCGATCAGCCGGAGGGTTGTGGTCTTGCCGCAGCCGGAGGGGCCCAGCAGCGTGACGAATTCGCCCTTGCGGATATACAGGTTTATGTCGTCGAGGACGGTCTTGCCGCCGTAGCGCTTGCTGACGTGTTCGAGGAGGATGATCTTGTCTTCTTCTGCCATTTTATCTGCCGAAATTGAGGTTCAGGTAGTAGAGGAGGCCGACGGTGGCGGTGGTGGTGCCAAAGAAACCGCTGTACCCGGCGGAGGCGTGGAGCCTCAGATTCTCGATGGGGAAATAATGCACCGCAGCGCCTCCGAACCAGTTTTCACCCCGGCGGAAGGAACTGTGAATGCCGCCGTTGGGAAGTACTTCAAATTCGCTCCAGGAAGCGGTTTCACGGCCGCCCTTGAGGAGGAAATTCCATTTTTCGGACGGGTTGTACTCGACGCTCGCGAGGAAGGTGCCGCCTTCGTTGAAGAAGCCATCGGAGCTGCCGGACTTGCTGTACCAGTCGAACCCGAGGGTGAAGTCGCCCAGATCCAGGCGGTTGCCCAGGCATGCCACCAGTGGAAGTGGTGCCGGTCCGCCCTCGGTGGTTGCGGCCATCGCTCCCAGGGCAGTAAGGCTCCAGATGTTGCGGTATGGGCCGTATTCGCCCCTCCATTCGAGCGACAGGGTGCTGCCGAGCACCGGACCGTCAGCAAACGGACGCTCCCCAAATGGGGATGCAGTGTATTGCAGGCTCAGGCTGGTGTTTTCGGAGTCGTTGGCCCAGGCGAGCTTGCCGCCCCACTGATAGCTGAAGAAATTGTTCCATAGCCCGGACATGAGGGCCGGATGCGGATCCCAGTCGTACTCGTCGAACTCGAATGAGCCAATCGTCATCGCCTGTTTTCCGGCGGTTATGGAGAATTGCCCCAGTTTGAACGTGAGATAGGCCCAGTCCAGCCAGTTGGGGTAATCGCTGCGGAAGATATTGGCTCCTTCGCCTTCAATCGCATAAAGCTCCGCGGGACTGCTGGAAAGCCAGTGGTTGCTCACGCTGAACGAAAGCCAGGGGGTGATGTCGCCTTCGAGCAGGGAATAGAGAGAAGAAGCGCCGAGGCCGAATCCCGTGCCCTCACCGGTAAAGGTGGCATCGAGGTCCAGTCTCGGGACGATTGTAAGTGCGACACCGCCGCGCTCCTCAGCCTCTTGCGAGTGCAATTGGAAGGAGGGCAGCAGAATGAATGTCGCTATGCATACTAGCAGGTATTTCTTCATTTTGCGGCATAAATGTTTTTCGGTCAGTAAAATTTCTTCAAACTTACGGATTATTTTTCAAAATATAAATATGGAAGCGGTAAAATGGCTATATTTGCGTATATGATCCAGGTCTACTGCAAAAACACGGGGGAATACAAGAGTTTCAGGGAAGGCACGACCCTGCTCGATATGCTCCCTTCATTCGATTTTCCCCAGCCATTCCCCATTGTCTCGGCAAAAGTCAACAACGTCTCCCAGGGGCTTAAGTTCCGGGTATACAACAGCCGCGACGTGGAATTCGTCGACGCCACCTCCGCCAGTGGCATGAGGGTGTACAACCGATCCCTCTTCTTCCTGCTGTGCAAGGCGGCCCGCGATGTTATAAAAGGCAGCCGCCTTAACGTGGAACATCCCATTTCGCACGGCTATTACTGCGAGCTGGTCAAGGCGGACGGCGGCAAGGTGACCCAGGCCGATGTCGACAAGATCAAGGCGCGCATGAAGTCCATCGTGGAAAGGGACCTGAATTTCCACCGCTATGAAGTCCAGACGGACGAGGCCATCAAGATATTCAAGGGCAGCGAAGACAAGGTGCGGCTCCTCCGCACCAGCGGCCAGGTGTATATGGACTACTACACCCTCGGACGCACTGCAGACTATTACTACGGAAGGCTGGTTCCTTCCACGGGCTACCTCAAGGTGTGGGATCTGCAGCTGTTCCATGAAGGAATGCTGCTTCGCGGGCCCGACAAGCACTCTCCCGACAAGGTGGCGCCATATGTGGCTCAGCCCAAGACCTTCGGGATGTTCAAGGAGAACCTCCGCTGGAACCAGATTATGGGCCTGCGTACCGTGGGTGACCTCAACCTGAGCTGCCTCGAGGGGCACGGGAGCGAACTCATCCAGATCGCGGAAGCCCTGCAGGAAAAGAAGATAGTGCAGATCGCCGAGCAGATAGAAAAACTCTTCTACGGGCGCAGGAAGGTGCGGCTCGTACTCATCACCGGCCCTTCTTCTTCCGGTAAAACCACTGTGTCCCAAAGGCTTGCAGTGCAGCTCAAGGCCTGCGGACTGAGGCCACTTACGTTCAGTACCGACGACTATTTCGTGAACCGCGTCGACACTCCGAAGCTCCCGGACGGAAGCTACGATTTCGACAATTTCGACACCGTGGACCACGACGCCCTGCAGAAAGACCTGCTCCGCATCCTGAACGGCGAGGAAGTGGAGGTGCCCGAATACAACTTCACCACCGGCATCCGCGAGTACAAGGGTAAGAAGTTCAAGATGGGCCCGAACAACGTGGTGGTAGTGGAAGGCATCCACGCCCTCAATCCGCGCCTGACGAACCACATCCCCGACGCGCGCAAATACCGCATCTTCATCAGCACACTTACCGGAATCGCCCTCGACGCCCACAACTGCATCCCCACCAGCGACAACCGCCTGCTTCGGAGGATAGTGCGCGACTGCTACAAGGGGGCCTTCACCGCCCGCGAGACCATCGCCCAGTGGCCCCTGGTCCGCAAGGCCGAGGAAGAGTGGATATATCCCTACCAGGAGAATGCCGACGTGATGTTCAACAGCGCCTATCTGGTGGAATTCGCAGTGCTCCGCAACCATGCCGAGCCCATTCTGGAGAGCGTTCCCAAGAACTGCCCCGAATACAGCGAGGCGCACCGGCTGCTCAAGTTCATCCACTACTTCACGCCCATTTCCGACAGCGAAATCCCCAACACCTCGCTGCTGCGCGAGTTCGTCGGCGGCTCGTCGTTCACGTATCCGAGGTAGCCGCTACAGCCCCCAGTCAGAGGGCGTGCATTTATCTTTTGGTGCTTTCGGGACGTTTGCGAAAAAGACGAGTCCCGTGATTTTCTCGAGTTCCGCCACGGACATGATGTCCGCCCTGCTCACTTTCTGGCCGGAGAGGGCGTTGCTGTGGCTGCGGACGAACGCGGCGCACATGAGTTCCGAAGCGTCGCAGTCGGCTATGCTTTTGCCCGAATTGCCTTTTTTCGTGCGGAGAAGCACATAGTAGAACATGGTGGGCATATCCACGTCGGGACGGTTTCCGAAGGTGATGGTGACCGGATTCACGCTGATTCCGTGCCCGTCGGTATAGGGCTCGAACCATGTGCCCACTACCTCATAGAGCGTATCGGCGCACTCGAATTTGTCCACGAAGTCTTCGAGGTAGTTCCAGCCGCCGCCACCGGTGTTGAACCCGTCCGCCAGCTGGGGCGCTATGTTGGAGTAGTAGAAAACCTGGTTGTTGGCATCGGAGCAGCACAGCCGTTCCGCACTACCCAGCATGTGGCCCTTGTTGCAGCCTCCTCCAATGCTCTTGGAATAATACTGGATGCCTGAAGGGATGCCGGGGTCGGGCCTGTAGTTTTCGGAGCGGGTGGTGCCTTTCTGCGAATAAACCGGATGGCGCGGGGCGGCGACCCACAGGGGGACGTGGTGCCCGGCGCTGAAGCAGACGGTGTAATTGCGGTAGTTCACGCCCGCCATGCTGAATGAATGGCTGCTGTAGTACTGGCTGGCATCCAGCAGGTTGACTCTGTAGGAACCGCTCTTCTGGATGTGCATTTCCGGCAGTTCGAACCAGCCTGGCTGGTTGCCGGAGGGACGGGTGGCTGAGATGTGTCTCTCAGCTCTGGTGACGCTGCCGTCCGCCCAGATGAGGGCGGCCTCGAGGGTGGCGGTCACGTCGTGGCCCTCTCCGTTGTATGTGACGGTTACTGAGGGGTCGGCGGAGAGGCTTCCATGCGAGAAAACGGGCTCCGTGAGGCTGAGCGTCCAGTCGTCGCGGGAAACGGATTCCGATTTGGTGTAGATGGCCTGGACGCTGCCGTCGGCGGTCCTGATCCTGACCATGAGGGCGCTGAAATCCTTTTCAGGCATGCGGTAGGGGAGTTCCAGGGGAATGGAGGCGGACACGAGGAAGTCGAGGGGCTCCTGGGAACCGTCGTCCCCGATTCGGAAGGACGTTTTCAGGGGGAGGGTGAGGCTGCCGCCTGCGGACAGGTACAGGATGACATGGGTGCCGGAACTTGCATCTACTCCGCTGAAGATGGAAGATGCCGGGCCCGCAGTGGTGGCGGGGAACAAGGCCTGCCAGCTGGCGCCGCCGTCGTACGACACCACCCACCAGCCTTCCCGGATATCCAGAACGGGACTTGTGCCCTCTTCTCCTGTCGCCTGAAGCCGGTGGCCGCCAACTGTTATGAATTCTCCGTCAAGAGTCCAGCAGTAATTGCCGTCGTCGTCTTTTTTTACCCCGGGAAGCGGCGTGCTGCCGTCCGTACCGACGTGCCCGTCGGCCGGAAAGCGTATGTCGATGCTGCTTCCGTCTGTCAGAGTAAGGCGATATCCGCATACCGCGCCGTTTTCGGTAATGGCTTCGTAACCGCCGATAAAGTTCTGCCCGAGCAGGACCTGCAGGGACTGTATGTCCTTGTTCATTTGTGCACAGAAGGTCTCCAGAGCGGCGATACGTTCCTGCTGCGCCTGGATTTCCTCCCTCAGGGCGGAGTCGTCGTAGGAGCAGGCCGCCGCAAGGAATAAAACGGCAACGAAATGGATGACCCTATTGTACATTTTCACAAAAATAGTAAATTTGCGGTATATGAGCACATTAATGATTATTCAACTCCTGATCGTGCTGGCGGCTCTCTATGTGGGCTCGCGGTACGGCAGCCTGGCACTCGGAGCCATCTCCGGCATCGGCCTCGCGATTCTCGTCTTCGGATTCGGCCTCAAGCCCGGAACCCCTCCCACAGACGTCATCTACATCATCATAGCCGCTGTCACCTGCGCGGGTACGCTGCAGGCTTCAGGCGGCATGGACTGGATGATCCAAATCGCTGAGAAGATGCTGCGCAAGCATCCCAAGCACATCACGTTCCTCGCCCCCGTCACAACCTTCTTCCTCACCGTGCTGGTCGGTACGGGCCACGTGGTCTACACCATCATGCCCATCATCTGCGACATCGCCCTCAAAAAGGGAATCAGGCCCGAACGGCCCTGCGGCGTGGCTTCCGTCGCGTCACAGGTGGGCATTACCTGCTCGCCGATCGCGGCCGCCGTGGTGGCATTCGTAACAATCAGCAATGCAAACGGCTACATGGTCACCATCCCGCATGTGCTCATGGTCACCATTCCGGCATGCCTGATAGGGCTCATGTGCGCCGCTGCGGCTTCCTACAACAGGGGCAAGGACCTCTCCGCCGACAAGGACTTCCAGGCACGCATTGCCGATCCCGAACAGAGGCAGTACATCTATGGCAGCAACGCCACCACCCTCGACAAGGTTATCACCAAGGCGGCTAAGGCTTCCGTGTATGTCTTCCTGGCTTCGCTGCTCGTCATCGTCGCTTTCGCATTCTGCCAGATGTTCCATGTCACCCGTGACGGAGAGAGCGTCACGCTGGCAAAGGCGATCAATCTGCCCAAAATGAACCTGATCATCCAGATTATCATGCTGGTGGCAGCCGCTTGCAACATCATGTTCTGCAAGGCGCAGCCCAAGCGCGCAGTCGGCGGGGCGGTATGGCAGAGCGGTATGGTGGCAGTCGTTGCTATCTACGGAATCGCTTGGCTGGCAGATACTTACTTCTCGAATTACATGACTGAGATGAAAACCATGCTCGGCGGAATAGTGGAATCGTATCCCTGGACCATCGCCCTCGTATTCTTCCTGGTGTCGGTGCTCATCAACAGCCAGGGCGCGGTGGTGGTCTCCATGCTTCCGCTGGCGTATTCGCTGGGTATTCCGGGGCCCGTGCTCCTGGGCGTCCTTCCCAGCGTGTACGGCTATTTCTTCATCCCCAACTATCCTTCCGACATCGCTACGGTTAACTTCGACCGCTCCGGAACCACCAAGATAGGAAAGTACCTGCTCAACCATTCGTTTATGATGCCAGGCCTGATCAGCGTGATCGTGAGCACCATCATCGGTTATCTCATCACCACAGTGCTCTTCCCCGGCTTCTTCGGTTCATTCGTTTCATAGCTGATATTTGGCCGCGGCGGAGTCTTCCAGACGGGCGGCCGGAAAATATTTTTCGTCAAGTTTTCCGAAAAACCATTTTCCGCTCCGCTGCCCGCCGCAGCGTATATCACCCGTCAGTCCGGATGGTTCGGCTCGACTTACGAAGGAAGCCGGTGGCGGGCACCGGCAGCCCGGAGGGGTAAAAGCGCCGGTCCGGTGGCAGGATGCGAGGACTGTCTGAGGCGGTTAGACGCGAAGCGGCTAAAACGCTGAGTTCCGCAGCATAGGCGCTGAAGCCCCCGAAGGGCAGGCTTCCTGAAGTCGGAGAGCCGTGGCATTCGGGGCAGACGGATGATATACGGCGCGGGAAGGTAAAAAGCAGAGGTCGACCTTGCGGGTCGACCTCTGCTTTATGACAGTGTTCTGCTAGAACTGGT
Source organism: Bacteroidales bacterium (assembly GCA_024699055.1). Classification (GTDB taxonomy): domain Bacteria; phylum Bacteroidota; class Bacteroidia; order Bacteroidales; family UBA932; genus Cryptobacteroides. The sequence continues at coordinate 5,570 of JAILQG010000035.1, read as the reverse complement.
AGTTGATACCGATACCGAGCCACATGCCGGCGTCGAGAGGTTTGTACAGACACTTGGCCAGTTCCACGGAAACGATGAAGTTCTGGTTCATGGCGATCTTCAGACCGGCACCGGCGCTGTAGATGATGTCACCCACCTTGGTGGCGTCGTAGATCTGGCTGAAAGGCATGTAGGTGTTGACATCCAGCTTGCCTGCGGCGGCAGCCAGTTCCTTGGCACGGTAGGCCTTGGTAATGACGCCTGCGTCGAAGAACGGATTCATCGCGATGTAGAAGAACTGGTTGGCGAGCTTGAACTTCACCAGCTTGACGCGAAGTTCGATGTTAGTCCAGGCCATGCCTTCGGTAAGGATCCTGTTCTCGCGCAGACCGCGGATGGTGTTGGAGGAGCCGAAGCCCTCGGAAATCATGTTGCGCTGAACCAGCAGCGGGTTGTTCTGGATCATGTACAGGGGAGTCTCACCTGCGATGGTCTGCTGCCAGGCCAGACGGTATGCGAACACCGGGTCTCCTGCGGGAAGATGGATGGGAATGTCGATGTAGTTGCGGAAATAGGCGCAGGCCTTGAGGTAACGCTGGTTGATGACGTTGCCGTTCAGGTAAGCCTCGGCCCAGATACCGTGATTGGGGGCCGCCTCGATGTCGCGGGTGTCGAACACCACGCCGGCGTTGATTTCAAGAGCGGTACCGCCACCTGCCTCTTCGGGCTTGATGATACCCAGTTTCTGATAGTCCTTGTAGAGGGTGTTCTCGTGGTTGTAATACTTCTTTTCGGTGGAACCATCAAGGGTGTAGCCGGTATCCTTCATGTCGCCCAGCTTCCAGTTCCAGAAGTTCATGCCCGCTGCCCAGTTCAGGTTGTCCGTGATACGGCCCTGGAAATTGGCCAGGATGCGAAGCATGTTGCGGCTCATGCCAAAGTAATTGATTCCGGTGGCCTGATTGGACCAGTACTCGGTGTACGGACTGGGAAGATTGGCCAGGGATGCGCCGCCGTTGAAACCCCAGAGGCTGTACAGGGGATCGTTCATGTAGGTGACGGAAGCATTTACGCGCATATTGGGAATCAGGTACTTGGAGTCGTAAGCCAGATACAGGCGCATGCGGTGGCTGTGGGTGAAGTAGGAGGCCTCCCAGCTGATCTTGTGCAGGGGATCGGGATAGGTGGAACCGTCGCCGTAGTAATAGACGTCGCCGAAGGCGCCGGCCTGGAAGCCATTGTCCACGGAATAGGTGGCGGTGGGGAGGAGCCCGAACGACCAGCCTGTCTTCATTTCTTTCTCCTGGGCGTTCAGACCTGCCGAGCAGACGATGGCCAGGAAGAGGATGGTTGCAAGTTTTTTCATATTGGAGATAATTGGTTTAGTTTGCATATTATTGGAGGCAAATTTACGTATTTTTTGTAAATTTGACGAGTTTATCGCCGAATAATGACTGAAGAAGTGAATTTTGTAAGGGATCTGGCCGTCATCCTGATAGCGGCGGGGCTGTGTACCATCATCTCCCGCGCCCTCAAGCAGCCGGCGATCCTGGGATATGTCATAGCCGGGTTCATCATAGGTCCCGAAATGGGCGTTTTCGGCATCAGCAACAGCGAAACCGTTAAGCTCTGGAGCGATATCGGCATCATCTTCCTCATGTTCGGCCTCGGCCTCGAATTCAGCTTCAAGAAGCTGCTCAAGGCAGGGCGGGCGTCGCTGGCCACGGCCGGCAGCAAGTTCCTCGGAGTGTTCGTGATAGGGTACATGGTGGGCAAGGCCCTCATGTGGACCACCATGGAGAGCATCTTCCTTGCCGGCCTCCTGAGCATGTCGAGCACCATGGTGGTGGTCAAGTCGTATAGCGAAATGGGGCTTGGAAAGAAGAGTTATGCCCCCGCGGTGTTCGGCACCCTGGTGTTCGAGGACCTCATCGCCATACTCCTCATGGTGCTGCTCAGCACGCTGGCGGTATCCAACCAGTTTTCGGGGGGAGAGATGCTTCTCAACCTCGGCAAGCTGCTGTTCTTCATCATTCTGTGGTTCCTGCTGGGCATCTACCTCATTCCCACCATACTCAAGAAGACGGCGAAGTACCTGAACGACGAGATCCTGCTCATTGTAAGCCTCGGCCTCTGTTTCGGCATGGTGGCCCTGGCCACCGGATCGGGCTTCTCGTCGGCCCTCGGTGCGTTCATGATGGGCTCCATCCTGGCCGAGACGGTTGAGAGCGAGCATATCGACAGGCTCACGTCCCCAATCAAAGACCTGTTCGGCGCCATATTCTTCGTGTCGGTGGGCATGATGCTGGCTCCGCAGACCGTGGCGCAGTACTGGTGGCTGATACTGGTCCTCGCCGTAGTGGTGGTGATTACCCATGTGTTTTTCGCATCCTTCGGAATCATCCTGTCCGGAGGCGGCCTCAAAGACGCCCTGCATACCGGTTTCAGCCTCGCCCAGCTGGGCGAATTCGGCTTCATCATCGCGGGAGTGGGAGTGAGCCTCGGAGTTATGAGGGATTTCATCTACCCCGTCATCATCGCCGTGTCGGTAATTACGATGTTCACCACGCCGTACACCATGAAGCTGGCGGAACCGGCCTACAAATGGCTGCGCAATGTGCTGCCGCTCAATATCTTGCAGCGCATCGACCATTCCGGTTCGGGTGGCAGGAGCTCGGCGGCCGAAAAGAACGAATGGCACCATCTGCTGAAGGCCTACCTTACCCGCATAGGGCTTTATGGGGTGCTGCTCATCGCCATCCTGATCCTCGGGCACAACGTTCTCGCCCCTTTGATGACCAGGATCCTGCCCGACCTCAGCGACACTGTACGGAATCTGCTCTGCATAGTCATAACGCTGTCGGTGATGTCTCCGTTCCTGTACGGCATGGCGGTGGCGACCGGCAATATGAACGAGCATTCCTCAAAGCTCATCGCCGACAAGAAGAGCAACATATATCCCATCTTCGGGATGACCCTGGGCCGCATCTTCATCGCCCTCGGCTTCGTGCTCTTCGCCATCGAGGAATATGTCAACCTGAAGGGCTGGGTGGTGGTCGTCATCCTTGCCGCCGGAGTGGTGCTGTTCATGGTGGCGCGCTCGTATTTCAAGCGTTACGACCGCATCGAGCGCAGGTTCCTGAGCAATCTGAACGAAAAGGAAAACGCTCCGAAGGCCCCGAAGGTTGAGCCGGCGCCTCTTCCCGACCCCGACCTGAAAATACACTCGTTTACGCTTAACCAAAATAGCCCCATTCTTGGCAAAATGTTGAAAGATAGCGGTTTGCGCGAGCACGACTGCATCCTCATCACTGTCAGGAGGGAAGATAATTACATCAGCACCCCGCGTGCGGACTTCGTCTTCCAGGAAGGCGACACCATCTGGGTCACCGGCTCCTCGGAAGCGCTAGAATGGCTTGGATAATGAAAAAGGATTATAAAGAAACTCCCGTATTGCTGCTTACCGGTTATCTGGGCAGCGGGAAGACCACTCTGCTTAACCGCATCCTTTCCAACAGGAGGGGCATCCGGTTCGCCGTAATCGTGAACGACCTCGGTACGGTCAACATAGATGCCTCGCTCATCGAAAAGGGCGGAATGGTAAGCGGAAAGGACGAGTCGCTCGTCGCCCTGCAGAACGGCTGTATCTGCTGCACTCTCAAGATGGACCTGGTGGAGCAGCTGAACGAAATCACCCGCCAGAACCGCTTCGACTACATAGTCATCGAAGCCAGCGGTATCTGCGAGCCCGCGCCCATCGCGCAGACCATCTGCTCGATACCCACGCTGGGGCCGGACTATGCCGACGGAAACAACTACGCCAAACTGGACTGCATAGTCACCGTGGTAGATGCCCTGCGTATGCAGAGCGAATTCAGCTGCGGCGACACGCTGCCGCTTCGCAATTTTGACGAGGAAGATCTGGAAAGCCTTGTGATTCAGCAGATTGAGTTCTGCAACATAGTGCTGCTCAATAAGGCGTCAGAAGTCCGCCCCGAAGAGCTCGCCCGCGTGAAGGCCGTCATCCGCAACCTCAATCCCGGGGCGGAGATCATCACCTGCGACTTCTGCGCGGTTCCGCTCGAAAAGCTATTGGACACCGGCCTGTTCGACTTCGACAAGGTGGCTACATCCGCCGCATGGATCAATGCGATTGAGGGTGAAGGGGAGCTTCATAATGAAGAGGAAGGGGAGGCCGACGAGTACGGCGTGAGCACCTTCGTCTATTACCGCAGGGAACCCTTCGACATGAACAAGTTCGACTGGTGGGTGGCGAAAAGGTGGCCCACCAGTGTAATCAGGGCCAAGGGCCTATGCTATTTCGCAGACCAGCGGGACAACTGCTATCTTTTCGAGCAGTCTGGTGTGCAGAAATCCATCAAGGACGCGGGCCTGTGGTTCGCATCCATGCCGAAGGACCAGCTTGCAGAGATGATGCTTCGCGACGCCAACCTTGCCCGTGACTGGGACCCGGAGTTCGGCGACCGCATGCAGAAGATAGTCTTCATAGGGCAGGACATGGACGAGCAGTCCATAGTCGAAGGGCTTGATTCCTGTCTGGTAAAAGGATGAGAACCCTCAGTTTCGACTTCGGCTCCCTCGAAGGCAGCCGCCGCTACTGTGACCCCGCTACCGAAAAGCTCATAGCGGAGCGCATAGGAGGCGATTATTCCGGGGTGCATTTCATCGGAAGCGGGGATTTCCATTATGTAACAAAGCTGTTTTGCGACCTTATAACCACTAATTTCGACCTGCTCATCATAGACCATCATCCCGATATGCAGGAATCTGCCTTCGGGGGCGGAATCCTGAGTTGCGGGGGCTGGGTGCGCACCATGCTGGAAGAGAATCCCATGCTCGGAAAGGTCATAATCGTGGGAATCGACCCCGCGCTCCTTTCCGAGACGACAGGCTTCGGCGCCCGCGTCACCGTTTTCCCGGAAGGCTCGACGGTTACACCGGTGGCAGGGGAGAATCCGCTCTATGTCTCCATCGACAAGGACGCGTTCTGCCCGGCTTGTGCACGCACCAACTGGGGACAGGGCTCCATGACGCTCGGGCAGACGGAAGCCGTGCTCAGGATGTTCTGCGACGGGAGGAAAGTGCTTGGGGCGGATATCTGCGGATGCCTTACCCTGGAGGAGGGAGGCACCGTCAAAGACCAGCAGATCAATGCCTCCGCCGATTCCCGTCTCGAAGCTATCCTGGCGGATTATCTAAGGTAGCGAAGTATTTGTTTTCTCGCCTCTTTTTTGTACATTTGCAAGCTAGTAACCAGTATACGGCAAACACACAAGCATAATACTATGATTACGGACACTTTCACGAATGGACAGCGCCGGCCCTACGAGTCGCCGGATGTCCAGGTAATTCTCATGCGTCCGATGAATCTGGTATGCGCCAGTCCCGGCGGCGTACCGGATCTCGACGGTGAGGACGATTTCGGGCTGTTCGACCTTCCCGGCATGCCCAGCCTTCCCAGTTTCCCCGGATTACCTAACCTTCCATTTTAAGCAGATTATGAAAGCAAGATTCATCCTGCCGGCCTTTGCTGCCGCACTTTGTCTTCTTTCATGTCAGATGGAAGAAGA
>JAILQG010000002.1 GCA_024699055.1 Bacteroidales bacterium | reverse complement strand
CAGGCTATATCCAGCACTTTCGGGCCACGGATGTACTTCAGGGCTTTCCGGCGCCATCTCCTGTCGAAATTCATCGAGGTAAGGTGGTTGAAAGCGTCGTACTCCGGTGCGATGCTGTCGAACATTTCCCTTATCTTTTCCTTTTCAGGCATATGCTATGGAACGGGGTCGTAGCCGCTGCCGCCCCAGGGATGGCAGCGTAGTATCCTCCTGAAAGCCAGCCATCCGCCTTTGAACAGGCCGTGTTTCTTGAGGGCCTCCACCGCATACTGCGAGCAGGTGGGGGTGTACCGGCACGAGCTGGGCAGATACGGCGAAATGCACTTCTGGTAAAAGCGGATCAGAAGCAGGGGAATGGCGATGAGTATCTGCCGGAGCGTCACCTTCATTTCGCCAGTTTTTTGAGTATGGATTCGACGCTGAGCCTGATTTCGCCGAAGTCCGCTATCTCGGGAGAAATGTATTGGAACAGAATGTCTTGCGGGCAGTTGTCAAGCTGATGCTTGCCTGTGCGGTAGGCCTCCCGTATGCGGCGCTTGAGCAGATTCCGTTTGACCGCGCGCTTGAACAGGCGCTTGGGTACGGAAACCATTATCCGGCTGTAATCCAGACCGTTGGACAAACTGCAAAAGCGCAGGCATCCGACCGACCCCCACTTGCCTCCCGCAAGAAGGGCCGAAATGTCCTTCTTGCCGTTTAACCGTTCTTTTTTCGGAAGGGTGCTGGCGGCTTCGGGAAGCATTATTTGAGACCCTGGAGATAGTGTTCCACGGCGCTTGCGGCAGATGAGATGCCGGGAGCGGGAGCCTTTACGGCTATGTCGAGCCCGGCTTCCTCCATCGCTGCGACCACGCTGCGGCCGTACGAGATAAAGCGGGTGTCGCCCGGTTTGTAGTCGGGGAAGTTTTCGAACAGGGACTTTACGTCGGCGGGATTATAGAGCACCATGAGCCCGTAATCGCCGGGGTTGAGGTCGTGCAGGTCCTGAGTGACGCTCTTGACCATGACCGCCACCGAGTAATCGAGCCCGGCCTCGTCGAACAGCGAGCGGATGGGAGCCGAACTGGCGCCTTCGCTCTTGGTGATGAGGAACTTCTCGCCTTTGTGTTTCGGGCCGATGAGCGCCACGACCGACGCTGGCGTGCCGTCGCCGAAGAAAATCTTGCGCTTGCGGTAAACGATGTGTTTCTGGAGGTAATTGGCCACCAGTTCGGTGGTGCAGAAATACTTCATGGTTTCGGGAACCTTGAAGCGGAGATCTTCACAGAGAGAGAAGTAGGCGTCTATCGCGTAGCGCGACGAAAAAACTATTGCGGTGTAGTCGGGAAGATTGATCCTTTGCTCCCTGAATTCGCGGGAAGTGAGGGGTTCGATTCGGAAAAACGGCCGGAAAACCAGCTCTGCGCCATATTCGGCCTGTATGGATTCGTACGCACCCAGCTTCGAGGGCGCATTCTGTGAAATCAGTATTTTCATGTTCTTCTGCTCGTTCCGCGTTACAGGAGCACGGCCGAAACGATAAGGGCCGCCACCGGTAACAGTTCAAGGGCGCAAAGATACAAAAATGTTTGGAAACCTGTGTGTCTTGACATTAAAATCTGACCTTCACGCAGAAGTGTAATGAACAACCAGACAGCAAGTTCCACCCATAAAACCATGCGGACAGCCCCGTCCGGCGCCTTGAACAGCCACATTATCAATACTGAAAGAAGAAGCAGCGGCAGGAAGACGAGAAAATAGTTGTAGATGGCGCGGTGCGCCGCAAGCCGGCTTTCGGAATCCAGCTTCGGCCGTGCGACGGTATCGATCAGGAAAAACAGAAAATAGCGCAGGAAGAAGAAAGCCACGAGTACTCCGAGTATGGCCGCCACCCTGTACGGAGCGGGGATAAGCTCGATGAAGGCCGCCGGGTACAGGTCGTACCGGTCAGCCAGGATGCAGAGGATGAAGAGCCCGACGATGGCGCAGCGGTTGCGGTTGTGCGCCTGGCTCACGCTGTGCTCGATTTCGATGTTTCCCCTTTCCCTGAGCATGCAGCCGGCCAGCAGGGGACTCAGGCGTATGTAATCCAAAAGGGAGAGTACGGCCAGCACCGCCGCCACTATCACCAGGATGCGGTTTACGGTGACATCGGCCCAGAACTCAGCGGGAACTCCGGGGGGCGAAGATGGCAGGTGCAGGCGGCCGAAGAACATCAATTACCCCTTTTGGCGTTATAGCCCATTTCCTGCAGCAGGGCGGTTACCTTGTCGCGCAGATCGCCCTGGACGGTTATCTCTCCGTCTTTGGCGGTTCCGCCTACACCGCATTTTACCTTGAGCGCCTTTCCGAGGGCGGCAAGGTCCTCTGATGTGCCCCTGAAGCCCTTCACGAGCGTAACCTGCTTGCCGCCGCGGTTCCGGCGGTCGATGGTGACCACCAGGCGCTGCCTGGACGGTTCGAGGGTTTCTTCCTCTTCCGTGGGGGCTATGGTATCGTATTTGAAGTCCGGGTTGGTGGAATACACCACCCCGAGGCGTTTCTTCCAGTCGTTATCGGGCATATGAGCTATTTTTTTTCAAAGATACGGTTTTCTTTTGTTAACTTTGCAAACTATGGACAATAAGAAATTCAGACTTTTCAATCTGATAGGCGGGCTCGTCGCGTTCGCTGTATCCGCGTTCACCTATCTGTCTACCATAGAACCCTCCGCATCGTTCTGGGACTGCGGCGAGTTCATCGCGTCTTCGTATAAGCTCGAGGTGGGCCATCCTCCCGGAAACCCCACTTTCCAGCTCTTTGCCCGTATCTTCACCCTGTTCAGCGAGGGGGAGGGAGCGGCTGTTGCTGTCAACGCGATGAACGCCGTCATCAGTGCGCTCACCATCCTGTTCCTGTACCTCACCATAGTGTGGTTCGCGAAGCGGCTCATCGCTCCCCGGAAAGATGAGCCCTATTCCACGGGGCAGGCCATTGCCATCATCGGTTCCGGCCTCGTCGGAGCCCTGGTGTACTGCTTCTCCGACACCTTCTGGTTCAGCGCGGTGGAAGGCGAGGTGTACGCCATGTCCAGCCTCTTCACCGCCATGGTCTTCTGGGCCATGACCAAGTGGTACGACACCGCCGACACCCCGCACGCCGACCGCTGGATAGTGCTTATCGCCTTCCTGATGGGCCTGAGCATAGGCGTGCACCTGCTCAACCTCCTTGCGATCCCGGCCATAGTGTTCATGTTCTACTACCGCCGCCGCGAGAACGAGCCGTTCAAGTTCGGAGAGCTCCTGAAGATTTTCCTGGTGGGAGTCGCCATCCTGGCGCTGATACTCTTCATCATAATCCCGCTGCTGCCCAAGATCGCGGCCTACGTCGACCTCTTCTTCGTGAACAGCCTCGGCCTGCCGTACAACAGCGGCGCAGCGTTCTTCCTGGTGGCCGTGCTCGCCCTGTGCTTCTGGGGAATCATCGCCACGCTCAGGAAGGAGAAGGTGTTCTGGAACACCGCCCTGCTGTGCCTTACGTCCATTATAATCGGCTTCTCCATATTCAGCATCGACATCATCCGCTCCAGCGCGAAAACCCCCACCAACGAGTATCAGCCCGACAACGCTTTCACGCTGGTGCGTTACCTCTCGCGTGAGCAGTACGGCAGCACTCCGCTGCTCTACGGCCAGTATTACGGCGCCAAGTGGGATCTCAAGCAGACGAAGTACTGGGCCCCGGTGGACGGAAAGTACAAGCACGTGGACGGTCCCGTGGTGGCCAAGTACGATTCCCAGAACAAGATGCTGTTCCCGCGCATGTGGAGCGACGGAGGCGGCGATTATGAAAGGGTGAAGTCCTTCTATGAGTTCTACACCCAGGGCAAGGGCAGCCGGATAAGCGGCGCCAGGGCCCCCAAGCCCACCATGGGCGCGAATCTGGCGTATTTCTTTGACTACCAGCTCAACTGGATGTACTGGCGCTACTTCATGTGGAACTTCGTGGGACGCCAGAACGACGTCCACAGCCCGAATCCCGGCAACATCTTCTACGGCAACTGGGAAAGCGGCGTCAAGTTCATCGACGAATGGCGCCTGGGCGACCAGTCCGGCGCTCCCGCCGTGCTCAAGGACAACCTGGGCAAGAACCACTACTTCTTCCTGCCGCTGCTGCTCGGCCTGCTCGGGCTCTGCTTCCAGTTCGGCAAGGACAAGCGCGGATCGTGGCTCACCTTCCTGATGTTCTTCATGACTGGCATAGCCATCGTCATCTACCTCAACCAGCCGCCTTACCAGGTGCGCGAAAGGGACTATGCCTATGCGGGTTCCTTCTATTTCTTCAGCGTGTGGTGCGGCCTGGCCGTGGCAGCCCTTTACGAGCTGCTCCGCGACCTGCTCAAGGGGCGCGGGGAAGTACCTGCCGCAGCTGCGGTAACCGTAGCCTGCCTGCTCGTTCCCGCCCTCATGGGCGCCCAGAACTGGGACGACCACGACCGCTCGAACCGCAAGACGGCCGCTGAACTGGGGTACAACTACCTGAATTCCGTCGGCACCCAGGGCATACTTGTAACCCACGGCGACAACGACACCTTCCCCCTCTGGTACGACCAGGAAGTGGAGAGCGTGCGTCCCGACGTCCGTGTGGTGAACACCTCCCTGCTCGGCACCGACTGGCACATCGACCAGATGAAATGGGCCTGCAACGACAGCAAGCCGCTTCCGCTTACGGTAGGTCCCGAACAGTACCTGTACGGCACCAACGAATACGTCTACATTGTCGACAACCGCAACGAGGTGATGCCCATCAAGGACGTCATGGCCGTCTTCAAGCACCCGCAGATCAAGATCGAGGTCGGCAGCGGCCGCAGGGTGGACTACATCCCCTCGCGCAGGATTTCCGTGCCGGTCAACAAGGAGAACGCCCTGAAGTACGGCATCGTGGACGCCAAGTACGCGGACCAGATTCCCGATTCCATCATCCTCGAAATCCCGGCGGGCAAGGAATATGTCGACAAGCCCGAGCTGTTCATGCTCGACCTCCTGAGCAACTACGAATGGGACAGGCCTATCAATCTCCTCAGCTACGGAGGCGACCTCAAGATGGGCATCAAGGACTATCTGGAATTCCAGGGCTTCTCGTACAAGTTCGTCCCCATCAAGAACAAGCCCACTTCGGCTGAACCCGGCTTCGTGGAAACCGACGTGCTATACCGCCTCATGACCGAAACCTACAAGTGGGACGCTCTCATGAAAGACGACTATTACGTCGACTACCAGAACTACTACACCTTCATGGGCGTGATGTCGCTCAGGGGCATGTTCACCACTTCGGCCCTCGCCTTCATGAAGGCAGGGGAGAAGGAACGCGCCGTCGAGATGCTGGACAAGTGCCAGGAAGTCACCCGCCGTTTCCCGCTCTGCGTCATTCCGCTGGGCTTCCAGGTGAACGACTACATGGTGGTGAAGATGGTGGATCTCTACTACCAGCTCGGCGAGGTCGAAAAGGCCCGCAAGCTTGGCACGGAGATGAGCCTGGAACTGCTGAATTCAGCAAAGTTCTTCCTGGAGTTCTACTCTTACGGAAAGGATGAATTCGAGGACAGCGCCAATTATCTCGCCTTCCTGGCGGACGCCTTCAGGTCCGGCGGCGACGAAGAACTTGGCACCGCCACCATGAAGGGGCTGCAGGACCTGATCAAGGCCGCCTCAGACCGTCTCGAATAAAGGCTTATAACTCCAGCCTTACATAAATACTAAGCGGGAGGGCTTTGCCGAACTTGTCGTTCAGTGCAAGCTCTCCGCTTTGTATGTGGGCGGAGCGGTTGCGGAGCGAGAAGGCTTCACCGACGATGGTCTCGCCGAGGGCGGCGCTGTAGCCGTTGCTGTAGAGGTTGAGGACCATCCAGCCGTGGTCGGGGTTGAGGAGGGTGCGGACCGTGCGGAGCATGTCGAACAGCAGCTCGTCGAGCTTCCATCTCTCGCCGTCGGGGCCGTGCCCGTATGCGGGCGGATCGAGGATAATGCCGTCGTAGACGTGGCCGCGCCTGGCCTCGCGCTTGGCGAATTTCATGGCGTCTTCGACCACCCAGCGGATGTCCTGCATGCCCGAGGCATCCATGTTCTCCCTGGCCCAGTTCACCACCTGGCGCACCGAGTCGAGATGGGTTACGTCGGCCCCGGCCGCCCTTGCGGCCAGCGACGCCCCTCCTGTATACGCGAACAGATTCAGCACGCGGGGGAGAGCAGGGAGAGTACCCCCTGCTTTCGCCTTATGGTAAATATATTCCCAGTTCGGAGCCTGCTCGGGGAAAATCCCTACGTGCTTGAAAGCGGTGAGCCCCAGCCTCATGCGCAGCCTGAACCCTTCGCCGGGATACTCCACGAACCACTGGTCGGGCATCTCCCTGAGCCTTTCCCAGGTGCCGCTGTCTTCCTTACCGGCCTTGCCGAACCCAGCTCCGGGCTTGAAACGCACCGCGGCTATCCTGTTCCACTCGGCCTCGCCCATGGAGGGCGTCCAAAGGGCCTTGGGCTCAGGGCGTATCATCGCGTATTTGCCGAAACGCTCCAACTTAAGGCCGTTGCCGCTGTCGAGGAGCTCGTAATCTTTCCATTTGGATTTGGGGAACTCAACCATGACCATTAATATTAATTCTGCGTTACAAAAATACGGAGAATTTTATTAAATTTGCGGACTAGACAAACAAAACACATCGAAACATGCAGCAGTTTATTGATTCTTACGATTTCAAAGGAAAGAAAGCTATTGTCCGCGTAGATTTCAACGTTCCTCTCGACGAGAACTTCAACATCACCGACGATACCCGTATAGTAAGGGCGATGCCCACCCTCAAGAAAGTGCTTGCAGGTGGCGGTTCCCTCATCATCATGTCCCATCTGGGCAGGCCCAAGAAGGTCGATCCCAAATTCTCCCTCGGCCATATCGCAAAGCACGTCTCCGAATGCCTCGGAGTTCCCGTGCAGTTCGCGGAAGACTGCCAGAAGGCTGATGCCCAGGCCGCGGCCCTCAAGCCCGGCGAGGCCCTCCTTCTCGAGAACCTCCGCTTCTACGCCGAAGAGGAAGGAAAGCCCAGGGGTCTTGCAGAAGACGCCACCGACGAAGAGAAGGCAGCAGCCAAGAAGGCCGTTAAGGAAAGCCAGAAGGCCTTCACCAAGAAGCTCGCCTCCTACGCCGACTGCTACATCAACGACGCCTTCGGCACCGCGCACCGCGCACACGCCTCCACCGCCCTCATAGCCGACTACTTCCCGAACGACAAGATGTTCGGCTACCTCATGGAGCAGGAGACCGCGGCCATCGACAATGTGCTCAAGAACGCCAAGAGGCCCTTCACCGCCATCATCGGCGGCAGCAAGGTTTCCAGCAAGCTCGCCGTTCTCAAGAACCTTCTCGACAAGGTCGACAACCTCATCATCGGCGGCGGCATGGGCTACACCTTCATCAAGGCCCAGGGCGGCAAGATCGGCGACTCCATCCACGAGGACGAGCTCATTCCCGACGCACTCGAAATCCTGAATGAAGCAAAGGAGAAGGGTGTACGCATCATCCTCTCCTCTGCCACCAAGGCTGCCGACTCCTTCAGCAACGACGCCAAGACCCAGATCGTCGACATCCACAACATTCCCGACGGATGGCAGGGCATGGACGCTTCTCCCGCTTCCCTCGAAGCCTGGAAGAAGGTTATCCTCAGCTCCAAGACCATACTCTGGAACGGTCCCGTGGGCGTGTTTGAAATGCCCAACTTCGCGGCCGGCACCCTCGAAATAGCGAAAGATCTCGCCGAGGCTACAGCCGCTGGCGCCTATACTCTCGTCGGCGGTGGCGACTCCGTTGCCGCTGTCACCAAAATGGGCTTCTCCGACAAGGTCAGCTATGTCTCTACCGGCGGCGGCGCTATGCTCGAGGCCATAGAGGGCAAGACCCTTCCGGGCGTTGCCGCAATCAGGGGGTAACATGTTTTCCATGTTGTTCGTACACTGGCACGTCGATCCCGTCATCTTCCATATCGGGTCCATCGGCGTGCGGTGGTATTCCCTGCTGTTCATCTCGGGGTTCATACTCGGCTGGTACATCTTCAAGTGGTTCTTCAAGCGAGAAGGCATCTCGCTGAACATGCTTGATCCGCTGCTGTATACGCTGCTGATCTGCACCATCGTGGGCGCGCGCCTCGGGCACTGCCTTTTCTACCAGCCCGACTATTACCTGGGCTCATGGAAGGGTTTCTGGGAAATCTTCATGCCATGGAAGGGCGGCCTCGCCTCGCACGGCGGAGCCATCGCCCTGCTGCTGGGAATGTGGTGGTTCGCACACCATTACGGCAAGAAAAACGGCTTTGATTTCCTGTGGATAATGGACAGGCTGTGCATTACGGTGGCCTTCGCCGGATGCTTCATCCGCCTGGGCAACCTGTTCAACTCCGAAATCTACGGCGACGTCACGTCCCTGCCCTGGGGCTTCATCTTCGATCTCCGCGGCGAGACGGAACCCAAGCATCCCACGCAGATTTACGAGGCCCTGACCTATCTCATCCTCGGACTCATCCTCATCAGCATCTACTGGAAAAAGCTCGACAAGACGTACCGCGGCTTCTATTTCGGCTGGTTCCTCATCGGCTGTTTCGGAGCCCGCTTCCTCATCGAGTTCATCAAGGAGCCCCAGGTGGAGTTCGAGACCGCGATGACCCTCAACATGGGCCAGTGGCTCAGCATACCGTTTATCCTGGCAGGAATCCTCATCCTGGTGTATTCGTACTCCAGGAAGATTCCGTCGAGGGCGACGCCTCCCGAGCAGCCAAAGCGCGAAAAGGCGGAACCCACCCATTACGCCAGGCCTCTCGACAGGAAATAATTATGGACACTAAACGCAAATTGAGTTTCTGGGAGATGTTCAACCTGAGCTTCGGATTCTTCGGAGTTCAGATTGCATACGCCCTCCAGAGCGCCAACATCAGCAGGATTTTCGCCACCCTCGGCGCCGATCCCCATCAGTTATCCTTCTTCTGGATACTGCCGCCCCTCATGGGCATGATAGTGCAGCCGCTCATCGGCAAATGGTCGGACCGCACCTGGAACCGCCTCGGGCGCCGCAAGCCCTATCTGTTGGTGGGTGCCATCGTCGCCGTGCTGGTGATGTGCTTCCTGCCGAACGCCGGCAGCCTCAACCTTTCCACGGCATACCTGTTCCTCGGGCTCAACGCCGCTATGTGGTTCGGCCTGTTCAGCCTCATCTTCCTCGACACCAGCATCAACGTGGCCATGCAGCCCTTCAAGATGATGGTGGGCGACATGGTGAGTGAAGGGCAGAAGACCGAGGCTTACAGCATCCAGAGCTTCCTGTGCAACGCAGGCAGCCTCGTGGGCTATCTCCTTCCCATCTTCTTCACATGGATAGGAATCGCCAACGAAGCCCCCGAGGGAGTGGTTCCCGATTCGGTGAAGGCTTCCTTCTACGTGGGCGCCGCCATCCTCATCATCTGCGTGCTCTACACCTTCATGAAAGTGAAGGAGATGCCGCCGAAGGAGTATGCCGAATTCCACGGGATCGACGTCGAAAAGCAGAAGTCGGAGCCTCGTGAAGGCCTGCTGAAGCTGCTTGTCAAGGCTCCCAAGACATTCTGGACTGTCGGTCTGGTGCAGTTCTTCTGCTGGGCCGCCTTCCTGTACATGTGGACCTATTCCAACGGCACCCTCGCATTCAATTGCTGGGGAGGCGTGACCGACACGGCGTCGAAGGCTTATCAGGACGCCGGCAACTGGGTGGGCGTAGTCTTCGCCGTCCAGGCCTGCGGCTCCATCCTGTGGGCGCTCGTAATCCCGAAGTTCAAGAACATCAAGACCGCGTACGTGGTGAGCCTCCTCATCGGGGCCGTCGGGTTCGCGAGCCTGCTTTTCGTGCACGACAAGTTCGTCGCCTGCGGGTCCTACTTCCTCATCGGAGCCGCCTGGGCCGCGATGCTCGCCCTGCCATTCACGTTGCTGACCAACGCCCTTGAAGGCAATCCCTACATGGGAAGCTATCTCGGGCTGTTCAACTGTACCATCTGCCTGCCGCAGATAATCGCCGCCGCCACCGGAGGCCTCGTGCTGAAGCTTGCGGGCGGCTCCCAGGCTGCCATGCTCGCCATCGCGGGCGCTTTCCTGGTGCTGGGCGCCATCTGCGTCAGGTTCATTCAGGTGCACAAAAAACATTAACCATATTATTAACTACCAAAATCAATGAAAAGGATTTTAACCGCACTCCTGGGACTCATGCTCTGCATGTTTATCCCGGCTTCGATGTCCGCGCAGAACGGATATCAGGTTAAGGGAACGGTTGTCGACGCGCTCGGCCCTGTAATCGGGGCTGCCGTCATGGAACGGGGTACAACCACCGGCACCATGACCGACCTCGACGGCAATTTCGTTCTCACAGTTTCCGGCCCCGGTGCAATCATCGAGGTAAGTTGCATGAGCTATGCCACCCAGACCTTCACGGCCTCGCAGATGCCTGCAACCATCACCCTCGTCGAAGATTCCGAATTCCTTGAAGACGTCGTCGTAATCGGTTACGGTACCGTCAAGAAGGAAGACCTCACCGGTTCGGTAGCAACCGTCAAGGCCGACGAAATCAACAAGGGCGCCATCACCAGCCCGGCAGACCTCATCAGGGGTAAGTCGGCAGGTGTCGTGGTTACTGCCGGTGACGGTATGCCTGGTTCCGCTCCCACCATCCGCGTGCGCGGCGGCTCCTCGCTTTCCGCAACCAACAACCCCCTCATCATCGTCGACGGCCTTCCCGTCAGCAATGACGGCGTGAGCGGCACCGGTGACCCCCTGTCTTCCATCAACCCGAACGACATCGAGAGCTTCACCGTCCTCAAGGACGCCTCCGCAACCGCCATCTACGGTTCGCGCGCATCCAACGGTGTTATCGTGATCACCACCAAGAAGGGCAACAAGGGCTCTTCCGCCCCCAAGTTCGACGTGAACTACCAGCATTCGCTGAGCATGGTGAGCAAGTACGTGGACGTGCTTGACGCCGAGCAGGTGAAGCAGGCCATCACCGACCACATCTCCGATCCCGCTCCCGGCCTCGCCGCAATGGGAACCGCCAACACCGACTGGCAGAAGGAGATCTATCAGTTCGCCAACGGCGACGAGGTGAACGCCAGCGTCCGCGGCAACTTCGGCCTCGGCAACGCAGGCATCCTGCCTTACCGCGTATCCCTGGGCTTCAACAACCAGCAGGGTATCCTCAAGACCTCCGACATGAAGCGCGCAACCGCTTCCGTCAACCTCAGCCCGAGCTTCCTTGACAGGCATCTCACCGTCAACCTGAACGGCAAGTACAATCACCAGTACAACTTCTTCGCGAACCAGGCCGCCATCGGCGCAGCCATCCACATGGATCCCAGCCAGCCCGTCTACAACAGCGACGGCAGCTATTTCGAGTGGATGAACGCCGACGGAACCTTCAACACCATGGCCACCATGAACCCCGTCGCGCTCCTCAACCAGAAGAAGGACAGCGCCAATGCCGACCGCTTCATCGGGAACGCCCAGTTCGACTATAAGATCCATGGTTTCGAAGACCTCAGGCTCAACCTCAACCTCGGTCTCGACTTTGCAAAGAGCAAGGGCATTCAGGAAGCTGAACAGGGCTCAGCGCAGTCCGCGCACAACACCCAGCAGTCCGGTTCCGGTTACCACACCGACTACGACTACACCCGTAACGACCAGACCCTCGAGTTCTACGCCGACTACACCCATACCTTCGCCGACGTGCACAACGTCGACCTCATGGCCGGTTACAGCTGGCAGCACTTCTCCAACAACAGCCACTCCACCGCCGTGAAGCTGACCGACGGCTCCGTCCTCGAGAACAAGCCCTTCGCTACCGAGTACTTCCTCGTGTCGTTCTTCGGCAGGGCCAACTACAACTTCGCCGACAAGTACCTGCTCACCGCCACCATCCGTCGTGACGGTACCTCCAGGTTCCAGAACAACAAGTGGGGCCTCTTCCCGTCCGTGGCACTCGGCTGGAACATCAAGAAGGAAGCCTTCCTCAAGGACAACGCTGCCATTTCCACCGCCAAGCTCCGTCTGAGCTGGGGTAAGACCGGCCAGCAGGACCTGCAGAAGGGTGACTATCCCACCATCGGCACCTACTACACCAACCTGCTCGGCAGCTACTACTACTTCGGCAGCCAGCTCGTGAACCCCATCAGCCCGATGGGATACAACGCCAACCTCAAGTGGGAGACCACCACTACCTACAACGCAGGTATCGACCTCGGTTTCATAGGCGACCGCATCAGGGCATCGGTTGACGTTTACAACCGTCCCACCAGCGACCTTATCAACTACATCCCCGTAGCCGCAGGTTCCGCGCTCACGAACTATCTCACCACCAACATCGGTGACCTCGTGAACAGGGGTGTCGAGGTTGAACTCAACTTCATCCCCATCGAGACCCAGGACATGAGCCTCCAGATCGGCATCAACGGCGCTTACAACCACAACGAAATCACCAGGCTGAATGCAGCCAAGGATGACGTCAGCGGCGTCGAGGTCGGCGGAATCTCCGGCGGTACCGGCAACAACGTGCAGATGCACATGGTAGGCCAGCCCGCCAACGCATTCTACGTCTACCAGCAGGTTTACGGCCTCGACGGCAAACCCGTCGACGGAGCCTATGTAGACCGCAACGGCGACGGTCAGATAACCGCGGACGACAAGTACTTCTACCACAAGCCTTCGCCCGACTTCACCGGCGGCGTCAACATCCAGTTCACCTGGAAGAACCTCACCGCCGCGCTCTCCGGCCACGGCATGCTCGGCAACTGGAACTACTACAACGTGGCTTCCGATGCCGAAATGTGGAACGACCTCTGGATCAACAGCTTCATCAGCAACCGCCTCACCTCGGCCCTGAACAGCAACTTCCAGAACGCCCGCTACCTTTCCGACTACTATGTACGTGACGCGTCCTTCTTCAAGCTGGACAACTTCACCCTCGGCTACACCTTCCCCGAACTTCTCCGTTTCGGCGAAAGGCTGCTTGGCCTGAATATCTACGGTACGGTGCAGAACATCTATACCTTCACGAAGTACGACGGAATCGATCCGGAAGTCTTCGGCGGTATAGACGGTACGGTTTATCCTCGTCCGCGCACCTTCATCCTTGGTCTCAAACTTAACTTCTAACAGGGAGGACACAAGAAATGAAAGCAATAAAATACATACTCAGTGCAGTCGTTCTCGGTCTTGGCCTCACCGCCTGCGTAGGCGACCTCACCATCAAAGAGGTTCTTGACCCCAACCTGAACACAATTGAGAAGGCCCTCACCTCCGAGCAGGATTTCACCAACTTCCTGGCCGGCATCTATACCGGATTCAGCACTTCCGGTTTCAAGGGCCCGAACGACGATCCCTCCATTTCCGGTCTTGACGGCGGCGCCAGCCAGTACGTCCGCGGCCTGTACCATCATCAGGAACTCACCACCGACGAGTCGGTCTGCAACTGGAACGACCAGACCATCAAGAACTTCCATGCTCTTAACTGGACCACGGACGATACCTTCATCTACGCGTTCTACTCCAGGATCTACTTCCAGATCTCCCTCTGCAACGAGTTCATCCGCCAGATCAACAACACCAGCGTGGCTGTCTCCGACAAGGAAGAGATGATCGCCGAGGCCCGCGCCCTGCGCGCATACTGCTACATGCATGCTATCGACTGCTTCGGCAAGGGTCCCTTCGTCGACGAGAATTCTCCCATTGGCGTAGCTCCCGAGGAAATCAGCCGCCAGGACCTCTACACCTGGCTTGAGACCGAGCTCACCGACCTCATCGATAACAGCGCACTTCCCGCAGCCCGCAGCCCCAAGGCCTACGGCCGCATCGACAAGGGCGCCGCTATGATGATCCTCGCCAAGCTCTACCTCAACGCCGAGGTCTACACCGGCACGGCCCAGTGGGGCAAGTGTGCTAACGTCCTCAACCGCATCGCAGCCGCCGGCTACAGCCTCCACGGCAACTACCGCGATCTCTTCTGCGCCGACAATGACAAGTGCACCGACGAGATCATCTGGGCCATCGAGGAAGACGGTGTCAATACCCAGAGCTACGGCGCCACCAACTACATCATCTTCGCCTCCACCGGCGACGGCATCGAAGCCTCTTCCATGGGCATTTCCTCCGGTTGGGCAGGTCTTCGCTGCACCGACACCTTCTACAACCTGTTTGAAGATGCCGATGCCCGCAAGCTCTTCTACCCCACCGATGACGGCATGCATGACGGCCCCATCACCGACGTTGGTGACTGGGCAAAGGGCGGCCATCCTGCCATCAAGTTCATCAACGTGAAATCTGACGGCACCCCGGCCAGCGCAGACGGTTTCGTGGACACCGATTTCCCGGTGTTCCGCTATGCTGACGTCCTGCTCATGTTCGCCGAACTCGGTCTCCATTCCGACTCCGGTATCAGCAAGGCTCAGGGCCTCTCCTATCTCAACCAGGTACGCGCACGTGCCGGCGTGGGAGATCTGAACGATTACGACAAGGTCACCATCCGCGACGAGCGCGGCCGCGAACTCTACCAGGAATGCTGGAGGAGGTCCGACCTCATCCGTCTCGGTTACTTCACCGGCGGCGATTATGTCTGGGACTGGAAGGGCGGTGATGAAAAGGGCACAGCGGTTGATGCTTACAGGGCCCTGTTCCCGATTCCTGCGTCCGACCTCAACGCCAACGGCAATCTCACGCAGCACGAAGACTACAAATAACAGATGAAGAAAATGAAAAAGATACTAAGCATATTCGTGGCGGGCGCCATGGCACTTGCGGCCATTTCCTGCCATCACGAAGAGTTCGTTTACTTCGATCCCGCCGACATGGTGGCTCCTGTGCTGGATAAACTCACCGCCGGTCCCTACACCCTGGTGGACGGCGAGGTTTTCGAAACCTTCACCTATTCCAAGGCCGAGTACGGCGTTTCCACTCCAGTGTTGTACACCCTCTTCGGTGCTCTTTCCAGCGACCATTCCGACGCTTTCAAGCTTGGCACGAAAAGGTCGGACACCTCCATCGAAGTAGCGGCAAAGGACATCAACAACCAGCTCCTCTCAGCTGGTGTCGCTCCTGGTACTCCTACTACGGTATATTTCTGGCTGACCGCCGACATGTACGGTGAAAACAGCATCATCGCCGGCACCAACATGGTGTCGTACGATATCAGCGCCACGGTTACCCCCTACGATTCCGAAATCACCTACAAGAGGGTTTGGATGCCCGGAACGCCGAACGGCTGGAACCATGATTTGGCCCAGCACCTGTTCAACTACAGCGGCGACGGCGCTACCTTCGTGGGCGTAGCCTGCTTCATCACCGATGTCCAGACCGAGCTCGCCGGCAACCAGTTCAAGTTCACGGGCGCGGCCAGCTGGGACAACGCTACCGGCAACTGGGGCGTTGCAGACCCGTCGACGGCCCCCGAGAGCCCGACTATTGACCTGCTCAACGGCAGCAACGACAACATCACCCAGTACACCACCTACAAGTACTACAACTTCAAGCTCGACGTCTCCAACTTCGACGGTCCGGTTCTCACCATGAAGAAGGGCTTCAACAGCGTCAGTGTCATCGGTTCCATTGCCGGCACCATGTGGGACACCGACTTCGAGATGACCCAGGATCCCTACCGTCAGATATTCTACGTCGACATTGAGAACGTAGTTGCCGGTTCCGAGTTCAAGTTCCGTTTCGACAACGGTTGGGACTTCAACCTCGGCGGAGATGTCAAGAATCTCTCCAACGGCGGTGACAACCTCAAGATCGAAGAGGACGGCAACTACCGTATCTTCCTTGATATCAACGACTGGGATGCCTGCACCGCAAGCTGGAGCACCGCCAAGTACGGAAAGGAAATCACCGACCCGTATAGCGAGGGCGGCGATGAACCCGTCGATCCCGACGTGCCCGTTGCACCTGAAGGCTACGGCATCGTGGGTAGCATCAACAACTGGGGCAATGATGCTGACGGCAACTACACCGACATCATGATGAGCGGCAGCGGCGTTTACACCGGCTACTTCTACACCAAGGAAGCCAATGCGGAAGTCAAGATTCGCAAGGACGGCTCCTGGTCCGAGAACTACGGCGGCAACATGACCGCTTACGGCGAGCCCTTCGAAGCCCTCCTCGACGGCAGCAACATCCTCCTCGCGGAGGCCGGCTTCTACAAGATGGTGTTCGACGCCATCTCCGAGCCCAAGACCATCACCGTCTACAGCGGCGATGACGCTGAGGTGTGGTCGCTCATCGGCAGCTTCAACGACTGGGGCGGCGACGTGGACATGACCGGCGCAAACGGCGTCTGGACCAGCCCCGCCACCACCTTCACTGCGGGCACCGAAGTCAAGATCCGCCACAACCACGACTGGTCCCTCAGCGTGGGAGGCGTGCTCGAGACTCTCGGCACCCCGTTCTCAGCGGTTTCCGACAACGGCCCGAACTTCGTGATTCCCGAAGACGGCACCTTCATCATAACCTACGACACCAACGACCAGACCATCACCGTCTCCACGGCCGGCTGGGGCGTGGTTGGTTCCATCAACGGCTGGGGCGGCACTCCCGACATCCCGATGAAGGCTGTCGACGGTAAGAGTTACCTCGTCGCCACTAACGTGGCCGTAAGCGCTTCCGATGAAATCAAGATCCGCTACAACAACGACTGGAGCCAGGGCGACTACGGTGCTGCCACCAATGTCGGACATTCCGTCAAGGCTGTCAAGGGCGGCAGCAACATCAAGCCCGGCATCGACGGCGCCATTGACGTCTACTTCTTCGAGCGTGACGAGGTCATCATCGTCGTCGCAGCCGGCACCGAAGTCGCCTACTGGGGCGTCGTCGGTACCATCAACAGCTGGGGCGCTCCCGACTTCATCATGTATGAGAAGGAAGACGGCGTATTCGCCTATGACAATCTAACCATCACCGCAGCCGATGAAATCAAGATCCGTCTGAACGAAGACTGGGGCGTCAACCGCGGCGGCACCTTCACCGCCATGGGCGAAGCCTTCGAGGTTACCCAGGACGGCTCCAACATCAAGGTCGGCGGCGACGGCGTCATCTTCATGACTTACGATTCCGCGGCCGAAACCATCACCATCTCCGGTGAGGCCGATATTCCGGATCCTGTCGAGCCCGGCGACTACAACGAGTACATCTACGCCGTCGGCGCAGATACCGACAACTGGAGCAGCGTGTACTACCTCCGCAGCTCCGAGGAAGGCGGTGCCTTCACCGGCAAGTACAAAGGCTTCGGCTGGCTCTCCGGTGAGTTCAAGTTCAAACCGAACGAGAGCGACTGGACAGGTGACTGGGAGTTCGACGGCGACGGCAAGATTGCCGACATCCAGGACGGTCCCAACTGCCCCGCTCCCGAGACCGCAGGCTACTACATGATCGAGGTGGATCTCACCGCGATGACCTACAGCCTTAGCCTCATCAAAGGAATAGGCGTCATCGGCCCCGCACAGGCTGGCGGCTGGGATTCCGACACCGACCTCACCTACAATGCTGACACCAAACTCTGGACGGGCACCATGCAGCTTGAGGCGAACGAGTACAAGTTCCGCGCAAACGACGACTGGGGCATCAACTGGGGTGGCGCACTTGACGCCCTCACCCAGGGAGGCGCCAACCTGGCAATTACAGAGGCCGGCACCTACACCATCGAGCTGGCGGCCCTCTGCGACGGCAAGGCCTATGCCAAGCTCACCGCTGAAGGCGGCGCTGTCGCTGCAGGCATCACCATCGACGGCGACATGTCCGACTGGGATGCTGTCGAGGGCGCTTCCGGCGAAGGAATCAACGCCGCGTTCAAGGTGGCCTCCGACGACGACAACGTCTACTTCTACGTCAGGAGGACGACCGAGAGAATGGCCGACCTCTGGGGCGGAAACGGATACCACTACTACTGTTTCGACCTGGACAATGATGCCACCACCGGTGTTGAACTGTGGGGCAACGGTCCTTACGAGCTGCTTCTGGTCGTTTATCCTTACGCAGGCTCAGCGGATGCTCCCGCATTCGGCATTGCCAAGGGAGGAGCCACCATG
>JAILQG010000095.1 GCA_024699055.1 Bacteroidales bacterium | reverse complement strand
TCATCTATGAAGAGAATGGGTGCCTTCGCTCCCGAAAAGAGATTCCGGCCTTTTGCGGAGTCGATCACGTCACGGACATCCTTCACTCCCGCACTTACGGCGGAAAGAGTGAAGAACTCCCGGTCGAGGGTATCCGCAATGATGTGGGCAAGGGTGGTTTTCCCGACGCCTGGAGGGCCCCAGAGTATGAACGAGGAAAGGTTGCCGCTTTCTATCATGTTGCGAAGGATGCAACCCTTTCCGACAAGGTGCCTCTGCCCCACGTAATCCTCTAATTTGCGTGGTCTCATGCGCTCGGGAAGGGGAGGAAGCATTTCGTTCATATATGCCTGATTTTAAACCTAAATAACAAAATAGTTCAACGTTATAACAAATTTGTTATAACCTATTTCCGGCTATATTTTGCGGATAAAGCAGCGACGGCGTTTGCACCAGTCCGGATTGAAGAGCTCGAACTGTTTCTGAACCTTGATATTGGTCTCGAGCTCCCCGTTGCTTTCGGCCCATTTGACGCCCAGCGCCTGGTATTTGTGGAAGATGTCGGCGATGAGGACGGCGTTGACGCCGAGGTTCTGGTATTCGGGCTTGACTCCAATGAGAAGGAGTTCGGCACCGTCCGAATGCTTGATGAAGAGGTCGTGCAGCAGATACCACCAGCCGAAGGGGAAGAGCTTGCCGCGGCTCTTCTTGAGAGCCCGGGCAAGGGATGGCATGGTGACTCCGAAGCCGACAAGCTCGCCCTTGTCGTTCTCGACGGCGGTGAGATAGCGCATGTCAAGGACCTTGAGATAGAAGCCAATGTAGCGGTCAGCCGTCTCCATGGGCAGTTCCGTGACGTTGTAGAGGTTCTTGTACGTCTCGTTGTCAAGCGCGAATATCTTGTGTGCATAGTCCTCTTCGCGGACTATCTTGCGGGTGAGCTGACGGATGTGAAGGTTGTTGCGCTCCAGGACTATCTTCTCGAGTCTTTCTATCTTTTCGGGGAGTTTGTCGGGAATCTGGACCCTGAATTCCAGCCAGTCTACGTCTTTCTGCAGACCGTATGTCTCGAGATGTTTCTGGTAGTACGGGTGATTGTAGATCTGAGGCATGGTGCTTTCCCTGTCGAAGCCCTCGATGAGGGTGCCTTCCGGATCCATGTCGGTAAAACCGAGCGGGCCGACCATTTCCTCCATGCCGTATTCCCGGCCGAATTCCAACACCTTGTCCAGCAGCGCTTTGGATACTTCGGCGTCGTCTATGAAGTCTATCCATCCGAAACGCACCTGTTTATGGTTCCACTGCTCATTGTTTTTGTGGTTGACGATGGCTGCCACGCGTCCCGCTTCCTTGCCGTCCTTATAGGCCATAAACAGCTTGTAGTCGGAGAATTCGGCAGCGGGATTGGTCTTCCTGTCCAGGGTGTCCATCTGGTCGAAGACGAGATAGGGGACATAGAATTCGTTGTGACGGTACAGTTTTTCCGGGTAATTGACGAACCGGCGCAGCTGGGAGCGGCTGGTCACTTCTTTGATTTCAACAGGCATTTCAGGTTCGGTTTTAATATGATTTGTAAAAGTACTCATTTTCGTCGAAAAATAAAAAACCTCGGGAATAATGACTATATTAGCGCTCCGAAATGAAGGCGATTTTTCCGATAGTATCCCTGTTCCTGACACTGGCGGCATGTCATACTGCCGGCGGTCAGGTCCGGTCTCTCGGCACCTGGCATTCATTCAAGGGGGTGGGCCTGACCATGCAGACAGGCACGCGCAACCCTAAGGAAGCCAACACCTTCACCCTGTACGCCGAACTCGGCGATGCCTTTGCCGGGCATCTCGCAGCGCCCGGGGGCAAGTTCGTCTTTTCCCACGACATAACGGTGCATGACTTCGACGTGGCCGACGGCGAGGCCGTTTCCCTCTTCGTGGGTGCAGGCGCTTCGGCCGGATTGGTAAAAGACTACGGCAAAGACGGTTACGGAATGATGGCGGCCTTGAACGGCAGTTTCGGGGCAAGCGCGCTGTTCGCCAGGAAACACGTCCACGTGTGTGCCGGCATTACCCTCGAAGCCGGTCCGTGGTTGCAGAAGAAAGAGAACTCTTACGTCATCTCCCTGTACCGGAACGGGATATACCAGGGCTATTATCC
Source organism: Bacteroidales bacterium (assembly GCA_024699055.1). GTDB lineage: Bacteria > Bacteroidota > Bacteroidia > Bacteroidales > UBA932 > Cryptobacteroides. The sequence goes on along the minus strand of JAILQG010000095.1, from coordinate 9,000 downwards.
ATTCATTTCCATCTCCTACCTGTTCAAATGAAAAAGCGCTTCGCCATAGCATTGCTCCTCATGCTGGCCTGCAGCCCGGCATTCTGCCAGACGCAGCGGTCCTGGTTCCGCTGGGGCCTGGAATGGGGTTACGGCGCAAGTGCATTCAAGTACTGGTCAAACAATTACTTCGACTCCAAGGTCGGCTGCCGCATCTGGGACGAGGGGCACGAGTTCGCCTTTGTTCCCAATGCCTATGCGGGCCTTTATGCCGGCGTAGATGTCAGCAAACGCTTGAACCTCTCGCTCTTTTCAGGCACCATGAGCGCCTACAGCGACAGACAGGTCATTCCGCTCGGGCTGCGCGCCACATACGCTTTCAGGGGCCAGGACAGCCAGGGAGCGCTGGCTTTGATCGGTGGCGGTTTCTGTTTCCACGATTTCGCCTTCTCCTCTCCGGGGCATTATGTGCAGCTCGGGGGAGGGTACAGGATAAAACTGGGAAGATTGATGGATATGGACCTGCTGGCGCATCTGCGCGCCTGCGACGACCATCCTCCGATCTGGGACAATGAGGACGGTGCATATGTCGAAGCATCCAACATCCGCAAGAATCTTGCGGCTTACGCTTCATTTGAACTCGGAGTGGCTATCAGCTTCTAGAACAGCCCCGCAACCCTGTTGATTATATCATCGGCCGGCAGGTCCGGATCGATTACGAGGTCTGGCTCCTTGAGGACGTATCCGCGGCCCATGGCCTCCATGAATCCTCCTCCGGTGGCGTTCAACATTATCACGTCTTCTTTTCCTACCTTGCCATCGGCCACTGCAGAGGCGAGCGCCTGTACCGCCGTGGCAGCGGCGGGATAAAGGAACGTGCCCTCGAGTTCGCGGAAACGCATGATCCAGTAGACTATCTGTTCGTTGGTGGCCAGGAAAGCGTCGCCGCCGGAATCGGACAGAGCGTCGTACAGGCCGCCGGCAAGGCTGTAGGGCGGTTTCCGGTTGCTCAGTACCTTTGCAAGTATGGTTTCCGCCTGATGGCGGCCGGTTTCGGGATCGAGTTCGGCGAGTTCGCGCCTGCCCGATTTCCAGGAGTCGTAAAGCAGGGTGAACGGGGCGTTCTGCCCGACGAATATCTTCATCTTGTTCGAACCGAAACGGCCGTCTTCGATAAGACGGAGATTGTTTTCCCAGGCGGCGATGGCGCCCGTACCTGAACCGACGGCCTGGAAATAGGCGTCAGGGATGCGCCCGATCGTTTCAACGGCGCTGAGTACGGTCGTACCCATTCCGTCGCGTCTGGCGACGTTTTTGGCGCCTCCTTCGGCAAAGAAACGGCTGCCGTCCTGGCACAGTTTCTCCCCGAGGCGGATGGCGTCGTAATAATCGCAGCCATGAGGCACGGCGACGAGCTTCACGCATGAGCCCAGTTTCTTGTGGAACCAGAGGTCCTGCTGGCTGTCGGAAGGGATGCAGACCACGATGGGGATGTCGTTGTCGGAGCAGACCTGGGCGAAAGCGCGGGCGGTATTGCCTGCGCTCTGCACTACGAGGGTGCGTTTTTCGCCCCGGGGAATCCTTGCCAGTACGCTGTAGGCCTCGGTCTCCTTGAAGGTGCACGTACCCATCATGGCGCCTACCTTGGGATTCCATCCTGAAAAAGTGATATACAGATTGTCCAGACCAAGGTGCTTTCCAAGCCGTTTGCTGTGATATGTGACAGGGGCGTGGGAGTTTTTGAGCGTGCGGATCACGGGCATCCATTCGGCATAGCGGTACAGGCCGTCAAGGTCTTCCCTGGGGGTGAAATTCTTGTTGGCGTACACCGCCCTCACAAGGGAGGGGGAGTCTGCTTCGGGATCGGCGAGGGTCCAGCCGCGGTCTTCGAAAATCCGGCCGCTGGCCACGTTTAACAGCCTGTATTCAGTTGGTTTGAACTTCATGATTATCAATCATTTACAATTTAATAAATAGCCATGTAATATATGCTGCGAAGAAGAGCAGCATCATGATTCCGTCACCGCGGCTGATGCGGTCGTGAGGGCCGGTCTTTATGCTTACGAAGACGAGGAGTGCGCTGAGCGCAAGGGCGCCCATGTCGACGAGGTTCATGCTCGCGAAGCTCATGGGGCAGATTACAGCTGAAGTGCCGAGTATCAGCAGGAGATTGAAGACATTGCTTCCGAGGATGTTCCCCAGGGCCATCTGGCTACGGTGTTTTACCAGTGCCACGATGCTGGTAGCGAACTCCGGAAGGGAAGTGCCCATGGCAAGCAGGGTGATGGCGATGAACTTGTCGCTGACATTCAGGGCACGGGCTATCTTTTCTGCGTTGACTACGAACAGGTTACCTCCGAAAACCAGGCCTGCGAGGCCTGCAATTATCATCAGCGCCGCCAGCCAGACAGGGTAGGACTTCGCTCCTTCGGCATCCTCTCCGGAACCGGGCTCGGGTTTGTCGAATTTGAAGCACGAAATGATATATGCAACGAACAGGACCAGGAGAATAGCTCCTTCCACGCGGGAGAGCCCGTCGACCTGTCCGAGCCCGAAAAGCGTCCTACTCATGCCGAGCAATATCACCAACAGCGTCACCGCCACGGTGATGGGGACGTCCCTCTTGTGGTTTGCGGGGGAGACGGCGATAGGAGCGAATACGGCCGATACGGCGAGTATCCACAGAACGTTGAAGATGTTCGACCCTACCACGTTGCCTATGGCGATATCGGAGTTGCCCTGGAGTGCGCCTGTGACGCTGACCACGAGCTCGGGCAGGGAAGTGCCGAAGCCTACGATCGTAAGGCCTATCACGAACTCGCTCACGCCATATTTCCGCGCGATGCCGGAGGCGCCTTCAACGAGGATGTCGGCTCCGAAAACGACCATTGCAAGGCCGAGTATCAACAGCAATATACTGGTTGTCATCAATCCTTTCTTATTAGTTTACAGACATTTTCCACGTGCTGCGTGTGGGGGAACATGTCCACCGGCTGCACGGCCTCTATCGTATAATCGGCGCAGAGCAGCGACAGATCCCGTGCCTGTGAAGCGGGATTGCAGCTGACGTACACTATGCGTCCTGGCTTCGCCTGAAGTATGACCTTGGCGACATCGGGATGGATGCCGGCACGCGGGGGATCCAGGATGATTACGTCCGGCTGCCCGTGTGCGTCTATGAACTCAGCGTCAAGGACATCTTTCATGTCCCCTGCATAGAACTCGCAATTGCTTATACCATTGGCACTTGCGTTGATTTTGGCATCTTCTATGGCCTCGGGGACGTACTCTATGCCTATCACCTTGGCGGCATTGCGGGAAACGAACTGGGCTATGGTGCCGGTACCGGTGTAAAGGTCATAGACGGTCTCGGTGCCGGTGAGCCCGGCATATTCGCGGACCACCCTGTACAGGCTGCAGGCCTGGAGGGTATTGGTCTGGAAGAAGGATTTGGGGCCTATCTTGAAGCGAAGGCCTTCCATCTCTTCGTAAATGGCGTCTTCACCCCTGTAGAGCAGGGGAGTTTGGTCGGAAATGCTGTCGTTGACCTTGGCGTTTATGATGTAGTAGAGTGAGCTGATCTGCGGGAACTCGGTAGCCAGCGCATCCAGGAAGGCTTCCCGCCCGTCGAATTCGCAGGCGAAGCAGGCTATGACCATGGTGCCGCCGCTTTCGGTGGTGCGGACGAAGATGTTGCGGAAGATGCCGGTATTCTCGCGTATATTATAAAAGGGAATACCATGGCCGAGGGCATAGGCTTTCGCGAAAAGTCTGATGGAATTGGAGGGCTCCGGCTGCAGATAACAGCAGTTCAGGTCCAGCACCTTGTCGAAGAATTTCCCGACGTGGAAGCCCAGACCGCAGCGGTCGGCAGGGGAGAGGGAGTCAGGATCCTCTCCGTTGAGTATCCAGCGCTTGTCGGAAGCCGTGAATTCCAGCTTGTTGCGGTAAAAACGAGTCTTTTCAGAAGGGATAGTTGGCTGAATTTCAGGTACTTGCAGATGTCCAATGCGGACAAGCTGGTCGTAAACCTGCTGCCTTTTGGCTTCCAGTTGCATCTCATATGGCAAGGGTTGCCACCTGCATCCGCCGCAGACTCCGAAATGTTCGCAGAAAGGGTCGAGTCTGTTTGCGGATGGTTTATTCAGGGAGACGATGAAGCCTTCCATGAAATTCTTGCGTTTTTTCGTGACCCTCACGTCAACGACATCGCCCGGCACAGCGAACGGAACGAATACGACTTCGCCGTCCGCTGTATGTCCCAAAGCCTTACCTTCGGCGGCGACGGCCTCGATGGTCAGGTTGGAAATGACGAGATCCAGTTTTTTTCTCATTGGAAACAAAGATAGCAAAAATCCCGCAAGGGGAGACATCAATATCTACAAGTTAACATAATATAAATTGTGTAACAAAGGAGATTGCCGCTTGTCATCCATCTCGTCTGCACGGATGGTGCGTTTCTCCGACTTCAGGAAGCCTGCCCTCCGGGCGCATAAGCGCCTATGCTGCGGAACTCGGCGTCTTAGCCGCTTCGCGCCTAACCGCCTCAGACAGTCCTCGCATTCCGGGACCGGCGCTTCTTCCCCCTACGGGCTGCAGATGCACCGGCTTCCTTCCGCAAGTCGATCCGCACCATCCTGCAGACGCAGCTGTCCGCCTAAGCGGCCATTGCAGTTATTTCCAGCAGAATGACGTTATTTTACCAGGTTTCGAGTTTGGCGACTACAGGATTGCCGTAGATGTGCCAGAAGATGTCGCGGAGCTCGTCCCTGTCGAGGCGTTTTTCCAGTTTGCCAAGCTTATGCTCGGTGTACGCCTTGAACGCGGCAAGGTCTTCAGCTGTATACATCTCGGCGAAACGGTCGCTTCCCGTCATGAGGTCATAGCCCATGTAATTGGTCTTCCAGAGCTTGTAACCGTCTATGATATGCCTGTCCACGCAGCGGCGGATGGCCTGGTAGCGGTCGTTCTTCTCATACCAGCTCGCGCGGATGATCTCGACGTCGGAAATGGGCTTTCCTATGCAGAGATGGATACCTCCCTTCCACTGGCGGATGCCTGTGAGGATACTGTGGAGGTCTTCATTACTCTTCTTGGTGTAGCTGCCCGTCATCCGTTTTATGAGGATTTCCCTGGCCTTGCGGGAGTCGCAGGGCTCATATTCATAGGAAATGCTCATGGGCACTATGTTGAGTTCCTTGAAGTTGTTTTTGAAATCGGTCGTGCCGGAAAGGTCGAACATCTTCAGGATACCCTGTTCGCTCACGTCCAGACCGTTTTTGGTGCGCCCTTCGCGCTGAGCGATCCACACGGATGCCTTGCCGGACGTGATGGTCTTGCGGATGTATTTGCTGAGCAGCTGTGAAGACAGGTACAATTCCCTTGCAGATATGCCCCTGATGACCTTGATCATGCGGTTGCTGCGGAGAAGGTCCTCGAAAGTACGGCTTGTCACAAGGTTGCTGCCCACGCAGATTTCCGTCATGGGAAGGCCTTCGTGATAGAAAGTCCATTGCGTAAGTGCGGGATCCAGGATGATGTCGCGGTGATTCGACATGGCAAGGAACTTCCTGTCCCCGGCGATGTTTTCTACTCCTTCGTAGGTGAATCCGGCCGAAGTGCTGTCCACAACTGCCGAAACGACCTTGCTCATGACGGTGGTCTGGAAGTCGTCGATGCTCTGTACGGACGAGAGCATACGGCTCAAAGTATTGGCCGGAAGGTCCGGAAACAGATATTTGGTGATGACGGGAAGAGCCGGATGACGGGATAGACGTTTCAACGCGGCTACGGCTTCCTCGTCGTCGTAGGGGCTGATGCTTGCAAATTCCAGATCTGACATGGGTTTTTATCTTTTATAGAGGAGAGAACTGTCTCCGTAACTGAGAAAGCGAAAATCGTGCCCGAGGGCATAATCGTAAATGGTCCTCCAGTCCCCTCCCACAAAAGCGGAGACAAGGAGTATGAGAGTGCTTTCGGGCTGGTGGAAATTCGTCACCATCATATCTGTCACTCGGAAGGTAAATCCGGGTACGATGATGATTCTTGTTCCAACTTTCAGCTCGGTTAAATTGTTATTTTGCAGATAGTTGATAATTCCATCTAAAGTATCGCTCAAGGTATACTCGTATTCCCTTTCATAGGGGGCCCACTGCGCTACATCCTCGGGTCTCCCCTTTTCGATGCAGCTGACACCTACATAGTAAAGGCTTTCGAGGGTCCTGACCGAAGTGGTGCCGACGGCTATGACTTTCCTGTTGCCGGCGCGGAGGGTTTTCAGGAATTCGAGGCTGGTTACGAAAGGTTCCCGATGCATGGGATGTCCCGAGATGCTTTCGCTTTTGACAGGCAGGAAGGTGCCAGCACCTACATGAAGGCAAATCGTTTCAGTATCAATGCCTTTAGCCTTGATTGCCTCAAGTACGGATTTAGTAAAATGAAGGCCAGCGGTAGGAGCAGCGACGGAGCCTCTGTACTCAGCGTAGACGGTCTGGTAGCGATCAGTATCGATGGCTTCGGTCTCCCGGCCGAGATACGGGGGAATCGGCACCCTGCCGCATAATTCGAGTATCCTTGAAAAGGGCTCTCCGCCTTTCCATGAGAATCTTACGATGCCGGTACGGTCTTCCCTGGAGAGCAATTCTGCCGTGAGATGCATGCCCTCGAGTTCACTCCCCTCCGGACAGTCATAGGAGAGCAAATCGCCCTTCCAGCGCTTTGAGTTGCCTATTACGCACTTCCAGCTGCAGCTTTCAACAGAAGCGAAAGAGGTATTATATTCTACAGGATCCACGGGTTCGAGGCAGAAAATCTCGATATGAGCACCGCTTTCACGCCTGAAGAACAGCCTTGCAGGCACTACTTTAGTGTCGTTGAATACCATTATCGCCCCCTCAGGCAAGAGAGAAGGCAGTTCGCGGAATACACTTTCCGACACTGAACCGTTCCTGTATATGAGGAGCTTTGACGAATCCCGCTCGGGAAGAGGATATTTTGCAATCCTGTCCTCGGCAAGAGGATAATTGTAATCTGCAATTCTAATGTCCGGTATCACGATGCAAAGATAGTGTTTTTAGAGGACTATATGAAAAGCGTAAAATGAAACACATTTGTAAAATATATGTTAATCAATTGTTAATTTACAAAAGTTTTCAACAGGAAATCATTTTAGTTTACAAATAATACATAAGGAATTCTTATGAATATTTTCGATTTAAACTAACTTGCTTATAATCAATAAATAATCTATCGTATAATAAAGTTTTATTTAAGTATTATTCCGGGGTTTCGGCGGAATGGCGTGAAACTAAGCATATTTGGACGGATAAAACATATAAGTAACTAGCTAATTATCAAATAGAATATTATATAAATCTATGATTGTTCTTTATGTATATGACGGGGTGTTATTTATATTTGTCAACAAACTCCCCTGTTAACTTTGTTTGTTTCTATAAAATTAATTTCCTACATTTGTAAACAAATAGCATACAATATGAACAAGCGTCTTCAACAGTTTTTGTCCGCCGAAAACATCTCGCAGGCCCAGTTTGCCGACACCATAGGCGTCGCGCGTGCAAGTGTATCCCATATTCTGGCCGGAAGAAACAAACCAGGCTTCGATTTTATGGAAAGGATGTCCAAGCGCTACCCTGCCCTGAGCCTTGAATGGCTTATAACCGGGAAAGGCAAAATGTACAAAGGAGACGCCCCAGAGCCCGTTCAGCCCGTACAGGTACTCGATCTATGGCAGGACGCGCCCGTAGCTCAGGAAAACTCCCCCATCCTCGAAGAACCTAAGCCTGAGCCCCCTGCCAAAATCGAAAGCATTACTTCATCCAAGAAGGAGCAACATATTGTTAAACAACGTTCTATCTCCAGAATAGTTGTATTCTACGACGACAACACTTTCCAGGAACTCAAATAATTTTCTATCTTTGTACTTATCATGTACAAAGCCGGTTTGAGTTTGCTTAAACACAGCCCCCTTGCAAGGGGTGTCAGCCGTATTGTCCACAGGGAGGATTCCTCGGGCCTTTCCAAAGAGGTCATGGATCTGCAGTTCCGTAATCCTGTGGGTGTTGCGGCATCGTTTGACACTCTAGCAGACTACAGAAGCGCCTTTTCTGCCCTGGGTTGTTCATTCGAGCTAATAGGACCGCTTTCATTTGGCGAAAAAAATGGCATCAGGGCTGCTGTGAATGGCCTCCAACGCCGTTCAGCTGCCTCCATTCCAGTAGGCATTATCATCACAAAAGCCCCCGGAAGCACTACCGAGGACGAAATCCAGAGGGATTATCTGAACGCGTTCGAATATGCGTATGATTTTGCCGACATGCTTATCCTCGACTTCTCCGATGAAAACCTCGGCTCCGTTCACGAACTGGATTTTATACAGGGAATTACAGATCCTGTGCTCAACACGCGCTTGAGCTATGAAACGGTGCGTCCCGTCCTCCTCCGCCTGTCCCGTCTCCTCGGCCGTGAAGAGCTGGAACCCATCCTTGACTATTGCCTCATGAACGGCGTAGACGGCATTGTGGCGACCGGCGGTACAAGGCAGGTGGCGGCAATCAACGAGTTTACCAAGGGAAGATATCCCGTGATCGCCCTGTCAGCTGTGCGCAACGCGGCGAAAGCAAATGAGCTGTTCGCCGCCGGAGCCTCTCTGATAGCCCTGGACGCTTCCTCGGGCAGGTTCAGGCACTCCCTCCCCCAGATAATACTTAAATCTCTCAAAATCAAATAGATGGTTACAGCCGGCATCTGCACTATAGGCGATGAAATCCTCATCGGTCAAATCGTCGATACCAACTCCTCCCTCATTTCCAGGGCTCTCGGAGACATAGGCGTCAAGGTCGGAGACATGGTTTCCATACCTGACGACCGAGGCTGTATTATTCAGCGTCTGAGCGAGGAACTCTCGTTGAATCAAGTAGTTATCTCGACCGGAGGGCTTGGCCCCACAAAGGATGACATTACGAAGGATGCCCTTGCCGAGCTGAGCGGAAGCAGCCGATA
>JAILQG010000048.1 GCA_024699055.1 Bacteroidales bacterium | reverse complement strand
GGAGCGGTATCTGGTGCGGCGGAAGCGCGATCCTGGCCCATGAGCGCTTGAGTATCGTAGACCCGGAATCGGGGGGACAGCCGCTTGTCTCCCCGGACGGGAAGCAGGTGCTGGCCGTGAATGGCGAGATTTACAACCACCAGGAGATCCGCCGCCGTTATGCCGGGAAGTATGATTTCCAGACGGGAAGCGACTGCGAGGTCATTCTGGCTCTTTACCGGGACAAGGGACCGGATTTCCTGGAAGAACTGAGCGGCATCTTCGCCTTCGCGCTCTATGACGAAGACCGTGACGAATTCCTCATCGCCCGCGATCCCATCGGGGTCATTCCTCTTTATATCGGGTTTGACAGTGATGGAACCGTATATGTTGCCTCTGAACTTAAGGCGCTGGAAGGGCAATGCGAGCGCTACGAACCCTTCCTGCCGGGCCATTTCTACTGGAGCCGCGAACCCGGAATGAAACGCTGGTACACCCGCGACTGGATGTCATATGATTCAGTGAAAGACAATGAGGCAAGTTCCGAGGATATCCGTCAGAGCCTTAGTGCCGCCGTCCGCCGGCAGATGATGTCCGACGTGCCCTATGGCGTCCTGCTCAGCGGAGGTCTCGACTCTTCAGTCGTTTCAGCTATAGCAGAAAGATATTCCGAAATGCGCATTGAAGATGACTCGCGGACGAAGGCCTACTGGCCCAGGCTGCATAGTTTTGCCGTTGGATTGAAAGGAGCTCCCGACTTGGCGAAGGCGAAAATTGTAGCCGAGCATATCGGAACCGTACATCATGAAATCAACTATACAATCCAGGAAGGCTTAGATGCCATCCGGGATGTCATATATTTCATTGAGACATATGATATTACCACAGTCCGCGCTTCCACTCCGATGTACCTTCTGGCCAGGGTAATCAAATCAATGGGAATAAAAATGGTGCTATCGGGAGAGGGAGCGGACGAAATCTTTGGAGGATATCTCTATTTCCACAAGGCCCCCAGTGCTCGCGCATTCCATGAAGAAACCGTCCGCAAACTCTCTAAGCTTCATCTATACGACTGCCTTCGTGCCAACAAAAGTCTGTCTGCATGGGGCGTAGAAGGCCGTGTCCCGTTCCTGGACAAAGAGTTCCTGGATGTAGCAATGCGCACTAACCCCGAAGCAAAGATGTGCCCCGGAAAAACGATGGAAAAACGGATTCTACGCGAAGCCTTTGCAGATATGCTTCCCGAAGAGATCGTCTGGAGGCAAAAAGAACAGTTCAGCGACGGTGTCGGATATTCCTGGATTGACACTCTGAAGAAAATCACGGCTGAGGCGGTCTCTGATGAGCAGATGGAACATGCTGCCGAGCGTTTTCCAATCAACCCTCCCAAGAACAAGGAGGAATATTACTACCGCAGTATTTTTGCTTCTCACTTCCCCTCCGACAGCGCGGCGCGCAGTGTCCCAAGTGAAGCAAGTGTTGCTTGTTCAACCGCCATCGCATTGGAATGGGATGAGGCTTTCAAAAACATGAACGAACCCAGCGGTCGCGCAGTGGCAGGAGTACATCAGAGTGCCCTCTGAGACCCTTCCTCTCGACGGGATTTCGTCGGGCTAACGCCCTCCAGGGATTCCGCGGCGCGGCCTGCGGCCGCTTGCGCTATCCCTGACCGCTCGCCGCGGGGCCCTGCAATTCATGTAATACAGCTGTCGGCCCTTCGGGCCTCCTCGCTGTATTTGGCCCCCGACCCTTACCGAAAGCAAGCTTTCGACGGGTCGTGAACCAAATACAACTGATCGCAAATTGCGACCAGCTGTATTACCGCTTTGCGGAGAGGAAGGGATTCGAACCCTTGATACGGTTACCCGTATGCAGGTTTAGCAAACCTGTGGTTTCAGCCACTCACCCACCTCTCCGGAGGGACTCGTGAAGCCGAAGCTTAACTCAAATCGGACTGCAAAGATAAAGCAAAATTTGGAATTTTTTATATATTTGCACGATTTATGTAAATAAAAAGAACAAACTCAAGAATATGAAAAGGTTAATATTGATTTGTGCAGCCGTTCTCGCCGTAGCTGCAGCATCGGTTTCATGCAAGCAGAACAAAGGCCCGGTTATCACCGCCATCATTGATCCTACCGGCCTCGCAATCTCTGCTATAGACGTTTATTACGGCGTTACCCTGAAAGCCAGCTCCCTTACTCCCGAGACCTATGTCGTTCCCGGCAGGGACGTGCTGGTTCCCATTATGGGCGAGCCCGGCCACGTGGTCGTCATGCTTGCTCCCACCGAGGAGGAAAATGCCGCCATTAAAGAATATAGGGAGGCCTCTCTTGCAAAGCTTAAAAGCAAGACGGATTCCCTCGAGAAAGACAAGGAAGAGATGCGCCAGCCCGAAGACATCCGCAAGGATATGTCCCTGAAGGTCCCCGATCTTTCGATTCAGCAGGTCAAGACCATCAAGACCACCGAAGGCACCGTGTTCTCTCCATGGAAAGAACCCCTCAAGGTGAATGCTGTCAAGAGGCTGAACCGCGATAAGAAAAACCCGGGTCCCGCAAAAAAATAGCACAAACACCTTCCCGATATGAACGGTCCGTATCAAAACGGGCCGTTTTTCATATTGCAAAATTTGTCTATATTTGCATCCTAAACAAGTGTACAAACCATGAACCATCCGCTCCTGGAACGCTGTGGGCAGTATACCCTGCCGCAGGAAGTCAAGGCTAAAGGCATATATCCATATTACAGACCTATCGAATCCGGGCAGGATCCAGTGGTCGACATGAAGGGCAAAAAAGTGCTCATGTTCGGCTCGAATTCCTACCTCGGACTTTCCGACGACCCCCGCCTCAAAGAGGCCGCAATCGAGGCCATCAAAAAATACGGCACTTCCTGTTCCGGCTCCCGCTTCCTCAACGGCACCCTCGACATCCATCTTGAGCTTGAAGAGAAACTCGCGAAGCTCGTCGGCAAAGACGAGGCGGTGACATACAGCACCGGTTTCCAGACCAACCTCGGCGTGGTAAGCTGCCTGAGCTTCCGCGACAGTTTCATATATCTCGACGCCCTCGACCACGCCTGCATCATCGACGGCGCCCGCCTGGGCTTCGGCAAGACCTTCAAGTTCGCCCACAACGACATGCGCAACCTCGAGCAGAAGCTGCGCCTCGCCCCCAGAAGGGCGCCCAAACTGATAGTGGTGGACGGCATCTTCTCGATGGAAGGCGACATCGCCCCCCTGCCCGAAATTTGCGCACTGGCCGAGAAGTACAGGGCGGCGGTCATGCTGGACGACGCCCATGCGTTCGGCGTCATCGGCGAAGGCGGCCGCGGTACCGCGAGCCACTTCGGCCTTACCGACAAGGTAGACCTCATAATGGGCACCTTCAGCAAGAGTTTCGGCTCGCTCGGCGGCTTCATTGCCACCGACAAGACCACGATGAACTACCTCAAGCACAACTCCCGTTCGCTCATCTTCAGCGCCAGCATGCCTCCCGCAAACGTGGCCGCGGTGAGCAAGGCCATCGACATCATGACCTCCGAACCGGAACGCATCCAGCACCTGTGGGACCTCACCAACCACGCCCACGACGAGTTCATCAGGCGCGGGTTCGACATCGGGCACACCCAGTCTCCCATCTTCCCGCTCTTCGTGCGCGACACCGAAAAGGCTCTCACCGCCGTGAAGCTGGCACTCGACGAGGGCGTGTTCATCACCCCGGTTATCCCGCCCGCAGTGCCCCAGGACAGCGTCATCATCCGCTTCGCCCTCATGGCCACCCACACGATGGAACAGCTCGACGAAGCCATCGACATCATCACCCGGATTTTCAAACAACTCGAAATAATCAAGTAAACCATGTTATCCTCAATCATTTACGTCGCAGGCATAGTCCTCGCAGTGCTGGCTGTACTTGACATCATCAAGAAGCCCATTTCCACCGCCGGTAAGATCATCACCAGTGTCGCCGTCCTCCTCCTCAGCTGGATCGGCCTGGCGGTCTACTACTTCTACGCAAAGGATCATCTCACCGAGTGGTTCAAATAAGGCGTACGGTTAAGATTTTTGAAAGAGGCCGGCTGAAGCAATCAGTCGGCCTCTATTTTGATATTTTTTGCTAAATTTGTGTGATATGGCCAAAAAACAGGAAGATACCCCCATGCTCAGGCAGTACTTCGCCATCAAGGCGCAGCACCCCGAGGCCATCCTGCTGTACAGGGTGGGGGATTTCTATGAGACCTACTCCGACGACGCCGTGCTGGTGAGCAAAGTGCTGGGGCTGGTCCAGACCCATCGCAGCAACGGCGAAAAGGGGGAAGTGGCCATGGCAGGGGTGCCGCATCACGCCATTCAGCAATATCTCCCGCGCCTCGTGCGCGCAGGTTACAAAGTGGCCATCTGCGATCAGCTGGAAGACCCCAAGCTGGCCAAGAACAAGCTGGTCAAACGCGGCATCACCGAAATCCTTACGCCCGGCGTGGCGTTCAGCGACGGGATGCTGGAGCAGAAAGAGCACAACTTCCTCTGCGGCATGGCCTTCGACGGCGCCGGAAACTGCGGGGCGGCCTTCCTCGACGTGAGTACCGGCACCTTCCAGGTGGCACAGGGCACCGTGGAATACATCCACACCCTCGCAGACACCTTCAATCCCAAGGAACTGGTGGTGCGGCGCGACTACGCCAAGGCGGCAAGGGAGAAATTCCCCGACATCTACATAACCCCGCTGGACGAGTGGGCGTTCGTTCAGGAAGCGGCTGAAGACAAGCTTCTAAAGCAGCTCGGGACCGGCAGCCTCAAGGGCTTCGGCGTGGATTCGTATCCGCTGGCGGTCACGGCGGCCGGCGCGCTGGTCATCTACCTCGAACAGACGGAGCACTCGGGCCTCAGGAACATCTGCAGCCTCTCCCGCATCGAAGAGGGCCGTTTCGTCTGGATGGACCGTTTCACCTTCCGGAACCTCGAAATCTTCCAGAGCAGCGCCGGCAGGGAGGGGGTGAGCCTGGCGGAGACCATCGACCGATGCTCCTCCCCCATGGGCGCCCGTCTGCTTCGGCAGTGGCTGGCAATGCCCATAATGGACCGGAACGCCCTGAACGAGCGTTACGACATCGTCGGGTTCTTCACTGGAAACGAGCAGAAACTCTCTGAACTTCGCGGACTTATAGAAAATGTAGGAGACCTTGAAAGGATAATCTCCCGCGCGGCGACCGGCAGGATACTCCCGCGTGAAATGATGCAGCTCGGCAGGTCGCTCGCGCAGATGCAGCCCATCCGCACCCTCTGCGACGAAGAGGCGCCGGCGGCATTGCAGAAACTACTGCGTGGGATGAAGAACTACAGCGCCCTGCTTAAAGAAATCACCTCCACAATGGCGGAGAATCCCGCCGTGCAGATAGGCAAGGGCGAAGTGATCGCCCGCGGCGTGGACGCCAGGCTCGACGAGCTGCGCGACATCTCCGCAGGCGGCAAGGGATATCTGCTGCAGATGCAGGAAAGGGAGGCCGCCAGGACCGGCATCGGCAGCCTCAAGATAGGCTACAACAACGTCTTCGGCTACTATATCGAAGTGCGCAACAGCTTCAAGGGCCAGGTGCCCCCTGAATGGGTGCGCAAGCAGACCCTCGTCAACGCCGAACGCTATATCACCGAGGAACTCAAGGAATACGAAGAGAAGATTCTCACGGCCGAAGACGACATCAGTCGCATGGAAGGGGAGATATATGCCGCACTGGTGGGCAGGGTACAGGAGAGCATCCGCGACATCCAGGCCAACTGCCGCGTCGTGGCGACGCTGGACGTGCTCCAGGGCTTCGCCAGGCAGGCCCTCGACCGGAATTACTGCCGGCCTGTGGTAGACGGCAGCAGCATCCTCGACATCAAGGCGGGCCGCCATCCGGTTATCGAAACCCTCATGCCCCCGGGCGAGGAATACGTGCCGAACGACGTCTACATGGACTCGTCCAGCACCCAGATAATGATACTCACCGGCCCCAACATGTCGGGAAAGTCGGCCCTGCTGCGCCAGACCGCACTCATAGTGCTCATGGCCCAGACGGGGTCGTTCGTGCCCGCGGCATCCGCCCGCTTCGGCTATTTCGACAAGATATTCACCCGTGTGGGCGCCACCGACAACATCTCCCGCGGCGAATCCACCTTCATGGTGGAGATGCTGGAGACGTCGATGATCATGCACAACCTCTCGGCGCGCTCGCTGGTGCTGCTCGACGAAATCGGGCGCGGCACCTCCACCTATGACGGCATGAGCATCGCCCGCGCCCTGGTGGAATACATCCACAAGTCGGGAAAGGGCGCCAAGACCCTGTTCGCCACCCACTATCACGAGCTCAACGACATGGAAGAGCAGTTCCCGCGCGTGAAGAACTTCCATATCGCAATCCGGGAAGAAGGGCACGACGTGCTGTTCCTGCGCAAGCTGGAGCCGGGCGGGGTGTCGCACAGCTTCGGTATCCATGTGGCCCGCATGGCCGGCATGCCGCGCGAGATCGTGGACAGCGCCGAGGAGACCCTTCACATGCTCGAAAACCGCGAGAACAGCGCCCGCAGCCTGGCCAGGAGCGGCGAACTGCATGAAGACGGAAGCCTTCAGCTGAGCCTGTTCCAGCTGGACGATCCCACCCTGGGCGCCATCCGTTCGGAGCTGGAGGCAGCCGACCTCGACAATATGACCCCGATGCAGGCCTTCGACCTGCTCCGCAAGATGAAAAAAGAGACAGGCCTATGAAAAGGGCGTTGATTATCACATACTATTGGCCCCCTACCGGCGGGAGCGGCGTGCAGCGCTGGGTGAAGTTTTCGCGGCATCTGCCGGAATTCGGCTGGCAGCCGGTAATCTACACCCCCGATAATCCGGAACAGCTGGCCGTTGACGACAGCCTTCTGGCGGACATCCCGGCCGAGGCCGAAATCGTCAAGACACATATCACAGAACCCTACGCCCTTGCCCGCAAGCTCATGGGAAAGGGCAGCGGGAAAGGTGCCGGAGTAAACCCGGTGAACGGCCAGGAAAAGAGCTTCAAGCAGAAGCTGGCGCTGGCCGTAAGGGGCAACTGTTTCGTGCCTGACCCGCGCATCTGGTGGGTGAAGCCCTCGGTGCGGTTCCTGAAGAAATACCTGAAGGAGCATCCGGTAGACGTGATAGTGTCCACCGGCCCGCCGCAGAGCATGCACCTGATTGGCCGCGACCTTCACCGCGCTACCGGCCTGCCGTGGGTGGCAGATTTCCGCGATCCATGGACCAAGATATTCTATTTCAAACATTTAGGGCTCAGTAAAACGGCGGAGCGCAAGCATATCGAGCTGGAGCAATCCGTGCTTGACGAAGCTACTGCGATAGTGTCTGTGACGCCGCTCGTGCAGGCCGATTTCGAGGCCGCAACTAAAACTCCGGTGCACCTGATCACCAACGGTTACGACTCCGACGACTTCGCGCCGGACCGCACGGAAGCGCACGAAGGCACTTTCAGGATAGTCCACACCGGGCTCTTCGCCAGCGACGGCAATCCGCTTGCGCTGTGGGACGCCCTCTCCGCCCTTCCGTTCAAGGACAGTCTGGACATCAGGCTCGCCGGCAAGGTGGACCCGGAAATCCTGGAGGCCATAAAGGCCCGCGGGCTCGACGACCATCTCAGCGTACTGGGATACCTGAACCACGAAGACTCGGTGAAGGAGCTGCAGAACGCCGACCTGCTCATCCTGCCACTGCGGAAGGAGCCCGAATACAGGAAGGTCCTCCCGGGAAAGATATTCGAGTATCTGGCCGCCCAAAAGCCGGTGCTCGGCATAGGCCAGGAAGACGGGGCCGCCGCAAGGATGCTCTCCGACACAGGCGCTGGAGTTATGCTGGACTGGCCCCGCAGCGAAGCCATGGCCGATTTCATCTGTAAGGTGAAGGATGGCGGCTTCAAGGCTGAAGGGAAAGGCATCGAGGATTATTCCCGCCGCACCCTCACCGGCAAAATGGTCAATCTCTTCGAATCGATATGAACTGGAAAAAAATACTCACCTACGTACTGATAGTGCTGGGTTTCCTGGTGCTGTCCTATGGCTTCGTACCGCAGGTTCTCGGCGGTAAGATAGTGAACCAGAGCGACATTTCGGGCTATCTCGGAATGGCGCATGAGACCAGGGAATGGAATGCCGCCCACCCGGACGACAAGACCGCCTGGACCGAGTCGATGTTCGGCGGCATGCCCGTCATCTCCTTCGACCAGCCCCGGGACGGCGACCTCACCTTGTGGTTCTACGATCTGCTCATGAACACCGGCAAACGACCCGCCACCTATCTGTTCGTTTCGCTTCTGGGAGCCTTCCTCCTGCTGCTGGCCTTCGGGGTCAATCCGCTGATAGCCGCAGGCGGCGCGGTGGCCGTCACCTTCTGCGCCTACAACTTCCAGATAATCCAGGTGGGGCACAATACCAAGATGCAGGCCATCGCGCTCGTCCCATGGGCGCTGGCAGCCCTCGTATATACCTACAGGGCAAAGAAATGGCCCGGAATGCTCCTGGGTGCGGCCCTCTTCGGATTTGCGGTGAACTGCCAGGTGAAGGCCAACCATCCTCAGATCACGTATTATCTGGCCATCATCATTTTCCTGTTCGTACTGGTGGAGCTCATCGGCCTGCTGGTGAAGAAAGAAAAGCTCGGGCGCTTCTTTGCAGCCACCGCGCTGCTCTTCGCGCTCGGAATGGTCGGCCTCGGCACCAATGCCAACAAGCTCATCCCCACCTGGGAGTACACCCAGTATTCGATGAGGGGAGGCAAGTCTTCCGGCGAGACCAAGGGGCTCGACATCGACTACGCCACCGCCTGGAGCTACGGCTGGGAAGAGCTCCCCAACCTCATGATACCCAATTACAACGGAGGCTCCTCCGCCGGTGAGGTAGGGCCGGATTCCGAGACTTACAAGCTTCTAAAGAGCGCCGGGCAGGCGAATCTGCGCGAAGTGTCGAAGAACATGCCCCTCTACTGGGGTCCGCAGCCCTTCACCGCCGGTCCGATGTACATCGGAGCCATTACCGTCTTCCTCTTCCTGCTCGGGCTGTTCTGCTACAAGGGAAGGGAGCGCTGGTGGCTGCTGGCGGCCACGGTGCTGGCCATCCTGCTGGCGGTAGGCAACCATTTCCTGGCCTTCACCAAGCTGGCGATGGCCGCGCTGCCGCTCTACAATAAATTCAGGACCGTTTCGATGGCGCTGGTGATACTGCAGTTCACGATGCCGCTGCTGGGCTTCCTGGTGCTGGACAGGATAGTCAAGGGCGATATCCCCGAAGCCCGGTTCAAGAAGGCTTCGCTCTGGGCGCTGGGTCTCACGGCCGGCTTCTGCCTGCTGGTAGCACTGTTCCCGTCGATAGCGGGCACGTTCGAGAGCGCCTCCGACTCCGCCAACCCGAAAGTGCTGGTGGATGCCCTCGTGGCCGACAGGATGTCTCTGCTGAGGACCGACGCCATCACTGCCGGAATCCTCATAGCCGCTTCATGGGCCCTGCTCTGGTGGGGTTTCAAGAAGGAAAAATCCAGGCTTTGGGCGGCCCTGGGCGTCTGTGTGCTGGCCATAGTGAGCATGTTCGTAATCGGCAAGCGCTACCTCAACGAGGACGACTTCACCACCCCGCGCAACTTCACCGCCCAGTTCAACCAGAGGCCGGTGGACCAGGTGCTGCTGTCGCTCAAGGATCCGTCCTACAGGGTGCTCGACCTCACCGTGAACACCTTCAACGACTCGCATCCTTCGTACTGGCACAAGAGCATCGGAGGCTACTCCCCCGCCAAACTGCAGCTCTATCAGGAATACATCGACGGCCAGCTGATGGCCGACATAAATGCACTGCGCACATCGCTGCGAAGCGCCGAATCCATGGAAGAGGCCATAGCCAATATGCCGTACCTGGAGGGTTTGGCGAACCTCAACTGCAAGTATATCATAATCAACGGCGAAGCGCCTCCGGTTCCGTATCCCCACGCCCGCGGGAACGCCTGGTTCGAAGGGGCTCCGGAAGCCTCGATAGCGCTCACTTCATACGCCCCCAACGAGCTCAGGTACCACTACTCCTCGCCCGTCCAGGCGAAGGCGGTGTTCAGTGAAGTCTATTACCCGGCAGGTTGGAAACTGACGGTGGCCGACACCGGCGAGGTTCTGCCCATATCGCTGTCCGACAAGGTTTTACGCTCGGCCACAGTGCCGTCCGGAGAGCACGACCTGGTAATGCGGTTCCAGCCGGAATCGTATGCTACGGGAAAGACCGTCTCTCTGATTTGCTCCATCCTGGCGCTGCTCGCAGTCCTCGCTGCGGCAGCCCTGATGATATTCAAGACTAAGAAAGACTAAAGCAGATTAGTCACCGCGATGACCGCGATGGCCACGGGGGCAACCCACTTGACAAGGAAGTGCACGAAGGGATAGATGCGGCTTCCGAAGGTTTCGGCGGCCACTTTCCTGGGCATCTTCCAGCCCACCACAACCGTGAACACGAAGGCTCCGAGCGTCATGAAGATGTTGCTCGTAGCGAAATCGCAGGCACTGAACACCTTCGGAAGCAGGGCGCAGAGCGAGCCGAGCACGAGGGCGCTGACGAACACCGTTACCACGGCCTTCATGCGGCTGAATTTCTTTTCGTCCACAAGCCAGGCCACGACCACCTCGTACATCGATATGGATGAGGTGAGCGCGGCTATGAGCACGGCGAGGAAGAACACCACGGGAATGACCGGCCCCATGCGGGAGAAGATCACCGGCAGGGTTTCATACACCAGCGACGGACCGGCGCCGGGCTCGAGGCCTTCCACCGAGAAGACCGCCGGCATGATGGCAAGGCCGGCCAGCAGGGCGAAGATGGTGTCGAAGAATGCTGCCCACAGGCTCGTGGGAAGGATCTTCTCGTCTTCTTTCATGTATGAAGCATAGGTGATTACACACCCCACTCCGAGCGAGAGCGAGAAGAAACTCTGCCCCAGCGCCGCGGCTATGCCGGGCAGGTCGAGTTTCGAGAAGTCGGGCTTGAACAGGTACTCGAGCCCATCCCTGCTTCCGGGAAGGGACAGCGAACGCACGGCGATGACCACCATCATCACGAACAGCAGCGGCATCATCACCTTCGAAAAGTTTCCTATGCCCTTCTGAACTCCCAGCACCACTATGACGGCGGTGAGCAAAAGGAAGACGAAGAAGCACAGCAGGCATTCCCAGGCCGACGAGGACATCTGCTTGAAGATGCCGGCCGAGGCTTCAAACGACAGGCCGCTGAAGCCGCCGAAGACGGAACGCACCAGATAGTCCAGGCTCCAGCCGCCCACCACGCTGTAGTAGGAAGTGATGACGAACGCCGCCAGGATGCCCATATAGCCCGCCCAGCTCCACTTCGGGGCCACTTTTTTCATGGCTCCGAGCGGGTTCAGGCGGGTGCTTTTACCCAGGATGCCTTCGGCGAAGAAGACAGGGAGAGAAATGAGCAGGCAGCAGATTATGTACACCAGGATGAAGGCCGCGCCGCCGTGCTTGCCTACCATGTAGGGGAAGCGCCAGATGTTACCGAGGCCTATTGCAGACCCGGCGAGGGCCATTACAACCACGAAGCGGTTGCCGAAACTTTCTCTTTGTCCTGCCATGACCGGTTACTTTCGGTGATAGATGACGAACTGGTATTCGATGCCATCCTCCTTATGGATGCGGGACTTCCAGCCGGGACGCCAGACGGCGGGGTCGATTTCGGGGAAGAAGGCGTCCGCGCCGGGAACCGTGGTGCGGACATGGGTGATGTAGAGCTTGTCCATGTGGGGAAGGGCCGCCTTGTAAACCGAGGCGCCGCCCATGATGAAGCACTTGCGGGCGGGCCTGGCGGCCTTATAGGCCTCTTCGAAAGAGTTCGCGCATACGACTTCGGGAATCGGGTCGCCCCCGAGGTTGAGAACTATGTTCTTACGGTGCGGGAGAGGCCTGAAGGGCAGCGAAAAATAGGTGGTGCGCCCCATTATCACCGGGTGCCCCTTGGTCTTTTTCTTGAAATACCTGAGGTCTTCTGAAAGATGCCAGGGGAGGGCCCCCTTTACGCCTATGGCGTTGTCTTCCGCAATGGCCACTATCAAACACTTTTCCATACTCCAAATATACGGATATTTTTATTGGATAATTGAATATTTTTGCCCATTTTCGCATACTCTGAAAACACATCTATTACCAATATGAAACCGAACATGAAAAATTTTGATTTTTCGTCCAAGCGGACAAATCAAATATTTTCATAGTGAGAGTGAGTGATAGCGAACGGCTATCAGACTTTCACAAAATTTTTTGATGATTAAAAAATTTTTGATAGCATGAAAAAATTCTTCTTCGCAGTTATGGTCCTTCTGGCCGCAGTCTCATGTACCGACGACCTCAAGGAGCAGCTCGCAAATCACGAAGCGCGCATTTCGGCGCTCGAAACCATCTGCAGTCAGATCAATTCCAACATCACCTCCATGCAGACGGTGATATCGGCCCTTCAGAACCGCAATTATATCACTGACGTACAATCAATTACTGAGGGCGGAAAGGTCATAGGATACAGTATCGCTTTCTCCGACTCCAAGACCGTCTCCATCTACAACGGAGAAAAGGGTGAAACAGGAGCCACTCCCGTCATAAGTGCAAAGCAGGACAGCGACGGGGTGTATTACTGGACCGTCGACGGACAGTGGCTTTTCGTGAACGGCGCCAAGGTGCCCGTAACCGGCCCCAAGGGTGAAACCGGCGCGGCCCCGAAGCTCAAGATAGAAAACGACTACTGGTATGCCGACTACGGTGACGGAAAATGGGTGAAAATAGGCCCTGCCACCAGCTCCGGCGGAGCCGGGATCTTCTCGGACATCGACCTTTCCAATCCGTACTCAATCACTTTCACCGTCGCCCAGACCGGCGAGCAGATCACCATCCCCAGGAAGGTGAAGTTCAAGATAGGCACCGACCTTTCCAACGCCACCATGCAAATAAAGGCCGACTCCCTCATCCTCTTCACCATGCCCGACGATTTCAAGTCAACCGACTTCACGGCCATCCAGGCCTCCATCGTGACTGACGACGGCGTTTCGGTAGACGTCTACACCAAGGCCGGCCTCAACGGCTGGGATGTCAAGGTGAAAGCCCCCACCTTCACCAACGGCAAATACAACGGTGACGGCGGCATACTCGTCAGCCCCGCGGCCGTTCCCGCAGGCAACGTAGTGGTGCTCGAAGCCACGATAGTATGGGCCGACGGCTCCAGGTCCGACGCCGCCAGGGCCCTCACCAGGGTCGACACCTATGAGAACATTCCCGGCATCTACGCCGTGAACCTCAACAACTATACGGGCGAATTCGGTCAGTACCAGACCAATCTGCGCAAGTATGACGACCACGAGACCTTCGCCATGGTGAGCCCCGACGAAGGCATCTACATGCTTTTCACCGGCCTTCCCTCCAACCCACAGGAAGGCAGCTCGATAAAATTCCACCTGAAACAGAACTGGACCGACAAACTGGCCGAAAACCAAGATATTACCGCTAAGGTGATGAGGGTCGGAAACGGTTTTGTGTGGCTGAAAGACGCTAATAACGTAAAGTACATCCTGAAACACTAGGCGGCCGTGAAAAGATTCATATTAACACTGGCACTGCTGCTCGCGGGCGTCCTTGCCGCGCGGGCCGTGCCTGCATATCCGCGGCCCGTCACCGTGGTCCAGCCGGACGGCAGCACCGTCGTCATTCGGCTCCACGGCGACGAGAACTTCCACTGGATTACCGATGAAACCGGCGAATACATGGCGCGCGACGAACAGGGCTTCCTGCACAGGGTTTCAAAGGCGGAAATAGACGCCCGGGCCGCTTCCGCACCGTTCAAAGGCAGTTTCCGCCGGAACTACGAGCCGCAGCGTTCGGCTTCCATCACCATCGGGGAAAAGAAGTTCCTCGTGCTGCTCATAGAGTTTTCCAATAAGTCGTTCACCAAATCCCGTCAGGATTTCTACAATCTCACAAACCAGGTAGGCTACAACGGCACAGGCAGCGTGTACGACTACTACACTTTCCAGTCGCAGGGCAAGCTTCAGCCGGAATGGGACGTCTTCGGGCCCGTCAAGGTATCGGGCAAGATGGCCGATTACGGCGGCAACGACTATTCCGGAAACGACAAGAATCCCGACGGCCTGCTGGCCGAGGCTCTCAAACTCATTGACAGCCAGGTAAACTACAAAGATTACGACAATGACGGGGACGGCTACGTAGACAATGTATTCTACTTCTTTGCCGGCTATTCCGCTGCCGAAGGCGGCGGGGACGACTGCATCTGGCCCCATGAATGGTCTCTCCGGGCCAACTATTCCAACCTCGTGCTGGACGGGGTGAGGTTCGATTCTTACGCCTGTGCATCCGAACTCACGGGCACCAAAGGCAGCAATATAACCGGAATCGGCGCCTGTTGCCACGAATTAGGCCACGCGCTCGGCCTTCCCGACTTCTACGACACCAATTATAATACGAACGGCCAGGCTGAATATACGCCCGGTCCCTTCTCCCTCATGGACGCCGGCTGCTACAACAACGATTCCCGCACTCCGCCGAACCTGAGCGCCATGGAAAGGTATATGCTCGAATGGATGGAAGAACCGGAGACTTTAGGACAAACGGGCCCCTACAGCCTTGAGTCCATTACTTCCAACACGGCCTATATGCTTCCTTCCGACGTGAATGGCGAGTACTTCATTTTCGAAACCCGCGACGGCACCGGCTGGGACGCCTACATCAACACGTACTTCCCATCCACTCCGGTGCAGGGACTGGTGGTATATCAGGTGGATCAGTCCAACAACAAGGTATCCGGCAACACCAGGGCCTCGTCCCTATGGTATTACGGCAACAAGATAAACGCCTTTGCTTCCCATCCGTGCTACAGGATCATCCCGGCGAAGGATTCCTACCGTCACGACAGGTGGGTGTTCCCTTGCGGCACGATTACGGAATACACGCCTGAGGCGTGGAGCGAAAAACAACTTGATTACACCCTCAGGGACATCTCATTCTCCGATGGCAAGGTAAGCTTCACCTTGGCCGGGCCCGAGAGCTCCGGCATCGGAATCAAGCTCATCAGGAGCCCGAAGAAGTACTATTCGGTAGGGGACGTGTTCACCTTCTCGCTATCTACCGACGGCGATGCCGCCACTTCGGTGAAATGGTATTTCGACGGAAGCCGCACCTCCGACCCGTCGGTAACCCTGCTTTCGAAGGGAGCGCACACGGTCAAGGCCATAGTAGGCTACGCCGACTCCAGCACCGAGGAGATTGAAAGGGTAATCATCGTGCAATGAGGCAGTATCTTGACATGCTGCGGGAAATCCGCAGCCACGGGGTCATAAAGAAGGACCGCACCGGCGTTGGGACGCAGAGCATCTTCGGCTACCAGTGCCGCTACGACCTGCAGGAAGGATTCCCCCTTCTCACCACCAAGAAGGTGTTCCTGAAGGGGGTTATCCACGAACTGCTGTGGTTCATAGCCGGCGATACCAACATCAAGTATCTGCTCGACAACAACGTGCATATCTGGGACGAATGGGCCGATGAAAACGGCGACCTGGGCCCGGTGTACGGGCATCAGTGGCGCAGCTGGCCGGCTCCCGACGGGCGCAGCATCGACCAGCTCGCGAACGTGATAGAGCAGATAAAACGTACCCCCGATTCGCGCCGCCTGATGGTAACGGCATGGAATCCCGGCGAAGTCGACAGCATGGCGCTTCCTCCCTGCCATTGCCTGTTCCAGTTCTACGTGGCCGAAGGCAGGTTGTCGTGCCAGCTCTACCAGCGCAGCGCCGACACCTTCCTGGGGGTGCCGTTCAATATCGCATCCTATTCGCTGCTCACCATGATGATAGCCCAGGAATGCGGGCTTCAGCCGGGCGAGTTCATACACACCACAGGCGACACCCATATCTACCTCAACCACTTCGAGCAGGTTGACGAGCAGCTCACGCGCGAACCCCGGAAACTCCCGGTCATGCGGCTCAATCCCGATGTGAAGAGCGTCTTCGACTTCAGGTTCGAAGATTTCACCCTGGAGGGTTATGACCCGTGGCCGGCCATCAAAGCCCCAGTTGCAGTTTAAGAAACAGTTAAAAGCATCAATATCATGAAAATCACGAAGGAACTCTGGGGCGAGGCCCAAGGAAACCAGATATTCAAATATACCATCGAGAATTCGTCCGGCGCCAGCGTCCAGCTCGGAAGCGTGGGAGCCGCGGTGGTGGCAGTGAACGTGCCCGACCGCGAAGGCAAACTCGCCGACGTGGTGATAGGGTATCCGAAGGCCGAAAGCTACTTCGCCGACGGCCCCTGCGCGGGCAAGTGTCCCGGCCGCTATGCAAACCGCATAGCCCTTGGCAAGTTCAGCCTCGGCGGCAAGGAGTACACCCTGCCCATAAACAATGGCCCCAACCATCTGCACGGCGGCCCGGAAGGGTTCCAGAACCGCGTGTGGGACAGCCGTATCGAAGGCGACGGCGTGGAGTTCATGTACTTCAGCGAGGATGGCGAAATGGGCTATCCCGGCAATCTGAAGGTGGTGGCCCGATATGAGTGGAGCGAGGAGAACGAGCTTCGCCTCACCTTCACGGCCCACACCGACGCCGAGACGGTGGTGAACCTCACCAATCATTCATACTTCAATCTCGACGGAGAGGGCTCCGGAACGGTGCTTAATCATCTCCTCAGGCTCAACGCCTCGGAATGGCTGCCCACTTCCGACAGCCTCATCCCGCTGGGCGATTCCGAACCGGTGGCCGGCACGCCGATGGATTTCCTCAACCCGAAGCCCATAGGGCGCGACATAAAGGCCGATTTCCCGGCCCTCAAGTACGGCAAGGGCTATGATAACTGCTGGGTGATAGACGGCCACATGAAGGGCCAGCTCAGCGAGGCTGCCGAGCTCCGTTCGCCCGTTTCCGGCAGGGTGCTCAAGGTGTTCACCACCCAGCCCGGCGTGCAAATCTACACCGGAAACTGGCTCAACGGCTGCCCCGAGGGCAAGGACGGCCATGTCTACCACGACTATGACGCCGTGGCGATCGAGTGCCAGCATTATCCCGACTGCCCCAACCATCCCGACTATCCGTCCACGGTGCTGCGTCCCGGCGAAACTTTCGAGCAGGCCATCATCTGGGCATTCAGCGTTGAATAAACCATGGCAGAAATATATTTCGCGGGGGGATGTTTCTGGGGAACGGAGCATTTCTTCAAACAGGTCCACGGCGTGACGCTTACCGAAGTAGGCTATGCCAACGGCAATGCCGACTGGCGCGAGGCCGTAAAGGACTCCGGCGCCCCCGCCAGGATGGACGGTGACGGCGGCCCGAGCTACAGGCAGGTGTGCACCGACAAGACCGGCTTCGCCGAGACCGTCCGGGTGGTTTACGACCCGGGCGTGGTTTCCCTGAAATTCCTGCTGGGGATGTATTTCGCGGCCATCGACCCCACTACCCTCAACAAGCAGGGCCACGATGAAGGAAGTCAGTATCGCACAGGCATTTACTACCTTTCCGAAAAGGATCTGCCGGTAATCGAAAAGGCCTTGGAGAAAGAGCAGGGCAAATACGACGTGCCGCTTGTCACGGAAGTACTTCCCCTCGAGAGTTTCTACAACGCCGAGGAGTATCATCAGGACTATCTGGACAAGAATCCGGAAGGCTACTGCCATCTGCCGCTGTCCCTCTTCGAGTTCGCCCGCAAGGCCAGGGAAAAATGAAACAGCCGCAGCTGCTGCCATATATGCAAGAAGGGCGGATCGAGGCCGGCTGTGACGAAGCCGGGCGGGGGCCGCTCGCCGGAGCGGTGTTCGCCGCCGCAGTGATCCTTCCTCCGGATTTCAGCGACCCGCGCCTGAACGACAGCAAGCAGATGAGCGAAGAAGACCGCGATGCCCTACGACAAATAATTGAGAAAGAGGCTGTTGCGTGGCAGGTAGTGGAAGTTTCACCCGAGGAGATAGACCGTCTGAACATCCTCTGGGCTTCGGTGACCGGCATGCAGCGGGCAGTGCTGGCCCTTCCAGTCCGTCCGGATTACCTGCTCATCGACGGCAACAAATGGAAGCCCCTGAAAGGCTACAAGGCGCAGACCATAGTGCACGGCGACGCCACATACGCAAGCATCGCGGCGGCCTCGGTCCTCGCCAAGACGCACCGCGATGAATACATGCGTAAACTAGCTCTGGAATACCCCCAATATGGCTGGGACCATAATTTCGGTTACCCGACCAGGGAGCATATCGATGCTATAAAGCGTTACGGGTTCACTCCTCTCCACCGCAAATCCTTCCACCCGAAGGAGCTGGAACCCTCCCTGTTCTAAAACAACCGCTCTCAGTTGAGAACGGCGTTCTTCCAGGCTGCGTAAGCGGCCACTTCAGCACTTTCCTTGTCTCCGTCGGACTTGATGACCTTCTGGATGAAAGTGGCGATCGATGCCAGGATGGCAGCCTTCTCCACCTTCGAGAAGTCCTTTACGAGCTCCTTGGTCTCATCGATGATCTGCTCGAGGGTGAAGGTTTCGTTCAGATAGCCTTCGAGTTTGCCCTTGAGGTCGTCGACGTCGCCGAATTCGGCAAGCTTGCCGAGATACTTTTCTATGAACTTCTTTTCGCCGCCTTCGTACTGACCGTCAACCTTGGCGAAGAAGAGACCGGCTTTGGCCATGAGGTCGATGACCTCTGCTATTTTCTTGGTATCCATAACTATTCCCTTTTATTTTGCTGCGTTTGCCATACCGATAACCGAGAGAACTCCCTGGGCGAGTTCACCTATGTCCATGCCGCTTGCGACCTGGGCGTAATTGGAGCCGAGCACCGAACCGAGGATGTCCTTGATGGTGCCGGTGCTGACGCCGCTCGACGAGCCGCCTATCTGCCTGAGGATGGCAGAGACGATGTCGGACTCGGAGCCGGCGGATGCGGTAGTGGCGGTGCTGGCCTTCTTGGTCATGGCACTTTTGATTTTCTTGGAGATGTAGCCGACTGCCGCAGCTGCTGCTGCAGTCGTCGCCGCCTTCTTAAGTGCGCTTCCCGAAGAGCTGCTCTTTGTGGAAGTGGTCTTGCTCCTGCCGGAAATGCTGTTCTCGATGGCAGAAGTGAGAATGTTGTCCAATAATCCCATAGTAGTATTGAATTTAAAATGGTTAGTAGTCCAGTGATTGTAAATATACTAATATTTTCTCTACCGGCGCATCCTTGTAGATGATGCGCTTTTCGGAATCGAGCAGATACAGCGACGGAATGGCCCTGACACTGTAAGTCTGCTCGTCGCGGACCTCATGGGTGAAATCATAGCCGGTGTACCATTCCTCCGGGTAATTGTCGACGTATTTCCTCCATGCGTCCAACTCGTCATCGATGTAGATGTTGGCCACGGCCACGGTGCCCTTCGGGAACATCGGGGTAATTTCGTTCTGTATGGTTTCCATCATCTCCCTGCAGGCGGAACAGCCTGGATTGCTGAAGAACAGCAGGGTGAAGGGGGCCTTGATGCCGTGGAGCGTGAACTGCGAGCCGCTTGCGGTTCGGGCCTTGATGTCCGGAGCCACGGACCCGCGCTGATTCAGAGAGCACATGAGCGCCTGGTAACGGTATACCGCCCGCATATTGTCGGGGGTATACGGGCTTTCGGCAAGCCCGCTCACATAGGGCAGGTACAGGTCTTCGTCGCGCAGGGGAGAATTGGGGTCGTAAAGATACGAACTCACGAGCTCGGAGAAGGCATCGAAGAAGTGCGAGGTGCTGTCCCTCTTCTGGACTGCGGACACCCCCTTGAAAAGGCCTTCCATATGCCTTGTTGCCTCGGGAAGCGGTTCCATGCCCAGGATGGCTATGTAATTGGCAAGGTTCTGTTCCAGTTCATTTCGGGCCACGCCCAGCACATAGGCGCTGTCCGTGGCGCCCTCACCAGCGAGGTAGGGATCCCAGAAATGCCCGGCACCGTAGGCTATCCTGTCGGCCTCGTCGGTATAGGCCTCGGGAATGGTCACCTGCGGAAAACTGCGCGGCCCCACCGTGTTCACAGTCTTGTTCCCGCGCCCGGCGCAGCCGGCAAGCAGCAGGAGGATAGCGAGCAGGATGCCGCTACTTGAGATTCTTGACACTGTACACACTTTGGGAAATGTTGATAAGGAAGTCTCCCATCTTCTCGAAGCTGTTCACCAGATCCATGTAGAAAGCGCCGGTCTCGTAAGGATAGTTGCTCTTTTCTATGTTGCTCAGATGCTCTTCGCGAAGGATGTCGCGATAGTTGTTGATATTCTCTTCCGCCTGTTCGGCGTTGGTGATGTCGGTGATTTCCACCGACGGGGTTTCCAGGTTGGTGTGCATCGCGGCGAAGGCCTCGTCCAGCAGATCGCACATCTTGAGCAGTTTCTGCTTCATGTCCGGCAGGAACTGTTTTTCGTGGGCCCAGGCGCGGGCAATCACTTTACCCATGGTTTCGCCGCTGTCGCCGACGGACTCCAGTTCGCCTATTACGCGGTAGTATTCCTTGACGCGCAGGGTAGCTTCATGGCTCATCTCGCGCTTCGTGGCCTCGCCCAGGTAGGCGGCGATTTCCTTTTCGAAACGGTCGGTTATCTCTTCGTATTTGATGAGATCGTCGTCGAAGGGCTGGAAGGCCTCCTGGCTTTCCGCCTGGATGGCCCCGCGTAGGAATTCGATGATGCGCGAGGTGATGTCGCCGTAGCGCACCAGTTCCAGTTTGACGGAGTTGAGGGCAAGGTCACCGGTGGTGATAAGGCCGCTGTCGATGTATTTGAGGCGGAACTTCTCGTCTTCTTCCTTGTGGGCCGGCACCATCCAGGTTACTAACTTTTCTATCAGCGGGATGAACCAGACGAGGATGAGGGTGTTGATGATGTTGAACAGGGTGTGCAGGGTGGCCACGCTGTATGGCAGCGACGCCACGAGAGCCTCTTTGGTAGCGGCGTCGGCCGTGGAGAAATCGGTGACGGCCGGGTTGGGGAAGCCGAAGAGTTCCACTATGTTCCCAAGCAGATTGAGGAAGGGATGGAACAGGCACACTACCCACAGCACACCGAAGAGGTTGAAGAGCAGGTGCGCCCGCGCCGTGCGTTTTGCACTGACATTGGCCACGGACGCCGCAATATTGGAAGTGATGGTGGTTCCGATATTCTCGCCCAGAACCATGGCGGCGGCCATGGTGAATGGGATGTAGCCGTTGGCCACAAGCACCATGGTGATGGCCATCGTGGCCGCGGAGCTCTGAAGCATGAGGGTCATGCAGGCGCCGGCCACCATGAAGAGCAGCACGCTGCCGAATCCCCAACCGGTGAGCCCGCCGAGGAACTGGCGGACAGGTTCGTTGTCGAGCAGGACGGTGGACGTTTCACGCAGGGTCGCGAGGCCCAGGAACAACAGGGCGAAACCCATTATGAACTCGCCCATGTTGTTGTTCTTCTTGTTCTTGGACGATACCAGCAGATACGCAAGCGCCATGAGTGGCACTGCGATGGTGCCGAAGCTGAACGAGCCGGCACCGAAGCTGAGGGCGAATATCCAGGCCGTGACCGTGGTGCCTATGTTGGCGCCCATGATGACGGCGATTGCCGTGGCCAGGCTGAGCAGACCGGCGTTCACGAAGCTCACCAGCATGAGCGTGGTGGCCGTGGACGACTGCACCAGTGCGGTAACTGTGATGCCGGTGAGGATGCACTTGAACGTGTTGGAGGTCATTTTGGCCATGAAGGTGCGCAGGCGGTTGCCGGCCATCTTCTGCAGCCCTCCGCTCATGAGAGACATTCCGTAGAGGAACATGCCCAGCGAGCCGAGCAGAGTCAAAATTTGAAGAACGAGACTCATGGGTATTCTGTTATTAGCGAAAATTCTGCTAAATTTACAAAAAATACTGAAATGCCCAGACGGCTGGTCATATTTTTCCTGTTTTTGCTTATCCCGCTTGGCGCTGCGGCCCAGTTCACTCCGATGGGCTCCGACCCGGCCGGAATCAAGTGGAAATGGTTCAATACAACCTCCTTCAGAATCGTCTACCCGGAGGGGGCCGACTCCATGGCGGTACGCTTCGCCGTGGAGCTCGAACGCTACAGGAAACCGCTCGGCCCCACCTGCGGATACGAACCAAATGAGATGTACAGCACCCCCATGCCAGTGATCATCCATCCGTATGTCGCCTATTCCAATGGCATGGTGGTATGGGCGCCGAGGCACATGGCCCTTTCGGCGGTGCCCGACGCATACGACCCGGAGGCCCTTCCCTGGATTGATTATCTTGCGGTGCATGAAGGCCGCCACGTGGCGCAGATGCAGTTCATCCGCGGCAACGGCCTGTTCCGTGCCGCAGACAAGATAATAGGCCAGCTCTGGGCCGGCGCAGCCGCGGCCCTCTATCCGGGTCCCTCTTTCTTCGAGGGCGACGCAGTTACGGCCGAAACCGCCCTTACCCTCAACGGCAGGGGCCGCAGCTCCGATTTCCTGGAATACATGAGGGTTTCCTTCGCTGAAGGGCAGTACCGCAACTATTGGCAGTGGAGGTTCTCGTCCCTCAAGAACTTCACCCCCGACTACTACCGTGTCGGCTACATGCTCACGGCCGGCATGCGCACCACCTTCGACGCTCCCGATTTCACAGCACGATATTACGGACGCATCTTCAGCAAGCACTACCCCCTGATGAATCTCCAGAAGACGGTGAAGGAGATTTCCGGCCTGGGCTTCAACGACGCCTTCAGGCGGATAGAAGACTCTTTCCAGGCCGAATGGGAGGCCAACGACGAGCAAAGGGCGCCGTTCCTGTCTGCCGAAAGGCTCACTCAGGCCACGAAACGCTACGAGGCCAATACCGCCCTGGTGTTCAAAGGCGACTCGCTGCTGTCGCTCCGCAAAGGGCTGGAACGCGTCAGCGAACTGGTATACACCGCGCCCTCAGGCAGGCAGAAAAGGCTGGCGTCGTTCGCGTCGGTGACTTCCAGGCTCGTTCCGAGCGAAGTTACGGGCAGGATATACTGGACCGAATACACCCCTGACGCACGCTGGGGCCTCAGGGCCTTCTCGAATCTGAGGTACCTCGACAAGAAGGGCAGGAAGCACACGCTTACCCGTGGGGAACGCTATTACAACCCCACGCCCGCGCCGGCTGATTCATTCGTGGTGGTGACCGTCTATCCGTCAGATGGATCAACAGGAATCGCCCTCGTCCACGAAAGGAACGGACGGGAAATCGCCCGCTTCAAGGCACCGGACGGCATGCAGGTGGTAGAAAGCGCCTGGATGAACGGGGTGCTCTACGCCAGCGGAATCACGGAAGACGGCTTCGGGATTTACCGGGTGTACGACTGGAAGTGCCTGTTGGAGCCATGCCAGGCCAAGATAAACCGCCTTTTCGGCTACGACGGCCGGCTTTGGTTCACTTCCGACCGCGACGGCACATCCGAACTCTACTCGCTCACGCAGGACGGCTCCCTGTGGAAAGAGACCTCGCTCCGATTCGGCGGCAACGACTGGGTCTTCCATGGCGACAGCCTCTACTTCTCCGCTCCAAGGGCAGATTCAAGGGCCATCTATGCCATGTCGGCCGATTCCCTGCTCGGGGAGGAAGGGCCGCTCGATCCTTTCCCGCGCCCGATTGCCAACAAGCTGTCGGAACAGGAGCCGCTCCAGCCCGAACCAGAAGATGATTTCTTGACGCCGGCAAGCGCGCCCATGCCCTATTCCAAGCTGCTCAACCTGTTCCACGTGCATTCCTGGGCCCCGGTGTATGTGGAATACGATGCGGTCCAGGCGGTATCCTACGAGACGACCTCCACGCCCTCATATCTGGGCGCCACGGCCTGGTTCCAGAATGAGCTCGAAAACTTTTACGGCTCGGTCGGAGTGTCGCTGAATAATATTACCTCCGCCATCAGGCCGGCATTCCACGCCCAGTTCACCTACGACGGCTGGTATCCGATGCTGGAGCTGCGGGCGGACGTCAACGAAAGGCCTGCGACCGAGCGCATGTTCCACCTCGACCAGGAACAGAAGGGGTACGTTTCGGAAGATGTCGACACCGGCAAGCCGCTCATCAAACTCGCGCTCAATGCATACATTCCCTGGAACCTGTCCTCGAGCGGATGGATGCGTGGCATAGTGCCGTATTTCAAAACAACTTACAGTAACGACCGCTGGCAGATACTGCCCATGTCCGAAGCCAGGAGGGGCCTGCCCGATCCGAAAACCCCGGTTTGCGACGGGCTGTTCGTCCAGGCGGGCATCAGGGCCTATACGATGCTTTCTACCGCGCCTTCGGCCATTTTCCCGCGCTGGGGCTTCGGCGCCGAGCTGAACGTTACCGACATGCCGCTGATGCGCCAGACATACGGCGGCATGGCCAGCGTGTTCCTTTACGGATATGCGCCGGGCCTGCTCCGCACCCACGGGCTCAAATACACGGTGCGGTACAACCACAGTTTCGGCTGCGACTGGAGCATCGACTCAGGGGTGCACGCATCGCTCGAATATGCCATGCCCTTCGGGGCAGTGGACTGGACCTTCCTCTGTCCGGCTTTCTACATCCGTAACTTCCAGCTGCGCCTGTACGGCTCGTACGATTACGACGCCACCACTCCGCTCGGCAAGGGCCTGGCCACATCCACGCAGAACCTCTATGCGGGAGCCATGCTGGGCGTGCAGCTGGGCAACTTCCTCTGGGTTCCCTACAACACCCTGGTGGGCGTGAAATACCTCTACAATCCTATCAATCGCGACCTTTCAAGCCTCAGCGCCGTCTTTACGGTTGATTTATAGGGAAGTGTTTCGAACAGTTTCATATTTTTTCTATATTTGCGTGTTATGAAGAAGTTTCTCCTCACCGCACTGTCCCTTCTGGGCTTCTCTTTTGTAGTAACAAGCTGCTACGGCGCTCCCACCGCCGCCCTGTCCGCCGAAGGCAGGGTGACCGACGAGGCCGGAAAGCCCCTGCAGGGCATCAGGGTAGCGCTTCATAACCGCGAATACGGGCCGTATACCTTCACCGACACTGACGGCCGCTTCGCATTTATGGATGAAAATGGAATGGGGGATATCGACCTTTTCTATGACGACGTTGACGGAATCCTCAACGGAGGCGAGTTTGCGACCGATTCATCAAGGGTGAAAGCCGTCCAGATCGAGAGCGGCAGCGGCAGATGGGATATGGGCAAATTCGAGGCGACGGACCAGAAGATCCTCAAAAAGAAGTAGTAGGCCTATTTCCGGTCTATCCACTTCCAGAGCAGATACATTAGCACGCCCCAGGCCAGAAATAGCAGCACGTACACTGCGTACGGCAGGGCGGGAGTGAAGACATCCCAGTCGAGAGTTTTCTCGTACTCCGGGATGTCGGCGTAATAGTAGGCGCCCGCGCCGAAATCGAGGTCGGGATTGAGACCCAACCCCCTGCTCATCACATAGATACAAGCGGCAATCACCGCGATGCAGAACACCGCGGTGATTATGCGCCATATCTTTTGAGACTTCTTAGTCAAGTCTTAATCGAGGACCGGTATCGGGAAGAATTTTCCGGAAAGCACCA
Source organism: Bacteroidales bacterium (assembly GCA_024699055.1). Taxonomy (GTDB): domain Bacteria; phylum Bacteroidota; class Bacteroidia; order Bacteroidales; family UBA932; genus Cryptobacteroides. The sequence goes on along the minus strand of JAILQG010000048.1, from coordinate 18,741 downwards.
GCCAGATCATCGCGAAGGTGAGCACGATGTTGAAGATCTGCCCTATCACATAGAGCCACAGCACCTTGCCGCCCTGCATGCGCTTGGCGAGATCCTTGAAATTGGTGTCAAGACCGATGCTGACGAAAGCAAGCACGAATGCCCAGTTCTTGTACTGGTCGAGCACGCCGTTGATGGCCTTCACCGAGTCGCCGCCGGCAAGGGGCTGGATGATGAAGGAGGCCACCAGGGAGGCCACGAAGAAGCCGATGATGAACTTCGGGAAACGGGTCCAGATTTCGCCTGCGCCAACCTTTTCGCCTTCTTTCCTGTTCACGTTGGTGGCGAAGAAAAGGGCCACGAAGAAGGCGATGAAGCCGATGAGGATGTTCTGGATCATCTTCACGAGCACGGCGCTCTTCTCGCCGATGCTGCCGCTGCCGAAGGTGGAGCCAGCCACAGCAACCGCACCCGTGGAATCCACGGTGCCGCCGATGAGCGATCCGGCCATGATCTCAGGCGTTCCGAGGGCCTTGAGGATCACGGGCTCCAGCACCATCATGAGGATGGTGAAGATGATGGAGATGGAGATGACCAGCGAAAGGTCCTTCTTGTTGCAGTCGGAGGCCGCGCCGGTGGCTATGGCGGCGGAGGTACCGCAGACGGAAGTAGCTGCGGCCATCGTGATAACAAGCGGTTTGTTGTCCATCTTGAACACCTTGGTGCCCAGCCACCACATGAACAGTATCACGAGCGGGGTGACCACCCAGGCGATGGAGATACCGTAGAGGCCGAACTTGGCGATGTTGCTGAACAGCACGCTGAAACCCATTATCACCAGGCCGGTCTTGATGTAAAACTCGGTGCGGATGGCGGGCTTAAGCCAATTTGGTACGCCCACGGTATTGGAAATCAGCAGGCCGATGAGCAGCGCCCAGAAAGCCCACTCCAGATAGCGGTTGAGGGTGAATTCTGCGCTTATCATCCTGACCAGCAGGGAAATGACGAACAGCACGATGAAGGCGGGAACGAAGTTCTTTATCTTTTCGCCCTGAAGCTTGACGCCGATGGAGAAGAGCACGCCGAGCACCAGGAAGGTGCGGAGGGTCTTGATCCAGAAGACGCCGCTTGCGAGCTGCTGCCCCAGCGGAACGGCCTTCTTCGCCGCGGCGCCGGTGAGCTGTTCACCCCAGGTCCAGGTGGCGAACTTAACGGCGGAAAAATCGAACGCCTTGGTGAGGACGGCCGCGATCCCTATCGCAATTACGATGAAACCGAGCCAGCAGGCCAGCCAATCCTCTGTTTTCCATAATTTGGAAATGTTTTGGTTTGAGGTTTTTGTACTCATAATCCGAATGTTTAGCTACCGCAAAATTAGTAAAAACTTTTACTATTTTAAAACATAAGGCTCTTTTTTCTAAATTTGCATCATCATGCCGGACGGAACAGTACACGCACGCTGCAGGCATTGCAGCCGCGAAGCGGATATCCCCGCCTACAACATCGTGAATTCAAGGGAGAATCCCGAACTCAAGCAGCAGCTCCTGCTCGGGCGCATCTTCATCTGGACCTGCCCGTCCTGCGGCACCGACAACCTCGTGCGCTACCCCCTGCTTTACCACGATCCCGACGAAAAACTGCTTATCTGGCTCTCGGACGGAGTGAAGGAAGTGGAGGACAGGATGGCACAGACCATCGCCTCAGAGGAAGGCCTGGCCGATTATACCGCCCGCATCGTGGACACTCCGGGCGACCTGCTGGAAAAGATCAAGATTTACGATGCCGGGCTTGAAGACATCCCCATGGAAATCTGTAAGTTCGTCACCCGCCAGGAAATGGGGAAGGATGTCGACCTGAAGTTCTTCAGGATGGAGGGCGCGGACAACAGAATCCTTCTTACCTACCCGGAAAACGGGGAGATGCAGGTGATAGGTACCGGTTTCAGCGTGTATGAGGACGCCGCCGGTATAATGCGACGAAACCCGCAGATGAAGACCTGCGGGCTTACTCGTGTAGACCGTTTCTGGCTGGAGAATTACCTGCGCTAACGGATTTCCCTCGCTCCGTCGGACACGACCACGTCGTAGACCTTGGGCTCGTGTCCGAATTTTGCCTTGAACTGCTTTTTTGCCGCTTCGATGAAGGGCTCGTAAAGCTCGTCCTTCACGAGGTTGATGGTGCAGCCGCCGAAACCTCCGCCCATGACGCGGGAGCCGGTGACATCCATCTTGCGGGCCAGCTTGTTAAGGAAGTCGAGCTCTTCGCAGCTCACTTCATACAGGCGGCTGAGGCCGAAGTGGGTCTGGTACATCATTTCGCCTACGGTTTCGTAGTCGCCACGCTCGAGGGCGTCGCAGACGTCGAGCACCCTCTGCACTTCGCCGATGACATATTCGGCGCGGAGGAAGTCTTCTTCGGGAATGCGATCCCTCACTTCTTCAAGCCAAACGCGCTTGGCATCGCTCAGGAACTCCACCTCGGGATGGTTCCTGCGGATGGCCTTTGCCGCGTTCTCGCAGGATGCGCGCCTCTTGTTATAGGCGGACGAGGCCAGCTCGTGCTTTACGCAGGAATCTACCAGAACCAGTTTATAGCCCTTGGGATTGAAGGGGAAATATTTGTATTCCAGCGTTTTGCAGTTGAGGCGGATGAGCTGGCCCTGCTTGCCGAACACACTTGCGAACTGGTCCATGATGCCGCACATGACACCGCAGTAGTTATGCTCGGTGCTCTGCCCTATCTTGGCCAGTTCGAAAGGATCTATCTTGTTGCCGAACAGGGTGTTGAGGGCGAAGGCGAAGCAGCTTTCGAGGGCCGCGGAGCTGGAAAGGCCGGCGCCCAGGGGGACGTCTCCGGCAAACACGGCGTCGAACCCGTTTACGGTGCCGCCGCGCTTAATGGTTTCGCGGCAGACGCCGAACACGTAACGGGCCCACTGCTGGTCGGGCAGGTCGTTCTCTTCAAGCCCGAATATGGCCTGGGCGTCGTAGTCGAGAGAATAGACGCAGACGGTGTTCTTGCCGTTGGGCTTGATTTCGGCCATAATACCTTTGTCGATGGCGCCCGGGAAGACATATCCGCCGTTGTAGTCGGTATGCTCGCCTATGAGATTGATGCGCCCGGCAGATGCGAAAAACCGGCCGCCCTCGCCGAACAGCTCGGTGAATTTTGTGTGGATTCTGTTCTTCATGTTATTGGATGTTAGTTTTATTCAGTTCTGCTAATATACGAAAAATTTGTATCTTCGCCCCTGTTATGAAAAAGCATCTCAGGTTGATTCTCCCCGTCGTTTTCGCCGCCGTAATGGCCGCAGGCTGCGACTCTTTATTGAATGGTGATTCGTATTTCGTCCCCCAGGACTTCAGCATCATACTCCAACTCGTCGATTCCGATGGCAAAGACCTTCTCGACAGCACGGCAGACTTGAACTGGCGCGACAGCACCATAATCTGCACTTTCAAGAACAAAACCTTCGAGGTGGAGAATGAAGAAAACTACGTTTCCGGAGCCTTCAACTTCGTAATTACTACGTTTTACGATAAATACACCAACGTTACCAGCCAGGTGCTGTATTTCGGCAACTTCAACGGGATGACTAATTACGACGACGACGTAGTCTTCTCGTGGCCCGACAACAGCTCCGACACGCTTCACGTATACAACAAGGTAACGCCCTCCGAGACGCAGCCTTCAGCGGCCACGGACGTCGAGCGTTACCTCACTTACAAGGGCGAGTACGTGCTGACTCTCCCTGTCGTAATTACAAAAACTACGAAATAGCTTACGGCTTGACTATTTTCACCCTGATATAGTGAGTATACAGGGACCCGAAGCCGTAATCAACCCTGATGCGGCAGTGGTATTCGTAGGCGCCCGGATATGCCCCGGTGCCTAGGTAGGTCACGAATCCCAGGTTGGATTCACCCCATTCATTTTCACCCTCTTCAGGATCCATGCCGACAATTTCAACGTTGGCGGGAGCATCGACCTCGGCGCCGTTGAGGGTCCAGTATGCCGTATCGGTGTCGAGCACCGCGCGGAACTCGCCGTAGTAGTCCCACAGCAGCTCCTGGGTGGTGAACGCTACGCCCCTCCAGTCTACGAGCTTGAACATGTCGTCCATGCTGAGATAGGTTCCCGCCGCTCCGTACTTCGGGCCGTGTACGAATGTCGGCGCATACGTGGCCGACGTCGCATGCAGGGGCGGATTCAGGAACATCTTGAAGTAGTCTTTCCCGTTGAAGAGGATATCTATCTTGTCTATGCCGTACATTGTGGAAAGGGCCAGATAGACGCGGAACTGCCCGGTCGAGAGGAGCTTCTGTGCAACTTCCGACGACTTGTTGAAGGTGAGATGGTCCCTTCTGTAATAGTGGCTGGTTTCGTCCACGAAGAGTTCCGCCACCTTGGTGGTTTTGCCGTCCACCGTGGCATTGAGGACGAATTCGTTCTCTATCTCGAACTTGACCTTCACCCCGCCGACTTCGGTTATTTTGAGCATTTCTGGGCTTATGACGAACTTGTAGCCGGTAAGCCGCTTGTCGAGCTCGATGGCGAACCCGTTGTTGGTCGCGAAGTATAGGTTGAGGTCGGCATTGTACTGGGCATAGATCGCGCCGTAGGATACGGAGGGCGCAAGCACGTTGAGCAGGGCCTCTTCGCAGGGGGATGTCCATTTCGACTTCTCAACCTTGTCTGGACCGACGTTGTATACCTTGTTCACCGTGACGTTGCAATTGGCTGAGTATTTCCCCGCCGTGGCGGTGATGACAGCAGTGCCGGGTTTCTGCGAAGTGACGTTGCCGTTTTCGTCGACGGTGGCCACTTCAAGGTCGGTCGACGTCCACACCACTTCGCCGTCCTCGGCATTGCTCGGGGTAACCGTCGCCGTAAGCTTTTCCTGTTCAAACAGGTTCATCGTGAGTTCCGTCTTGTCGAGGGTGACGGAGGTGACGAGCCTGGATATTACTGACACTGTGCTCTTGCCTGTTTTCTGCCCGGCCGTGGCGCTTATCTCGACGGTGCCGAGCGCGACGGCGGTAACTTCGCCGGTCTGGGAAACGGTGGCGACGGTTTCATCGGCCGAGGACCAGGTGACAGTCTTGTCCTTGGCGTAAGCGGGCAGCACCTGGGCGGTGAGAGTGCCCTTTTCGCCTATATAGAGAGTCATCGTCGAAGGACTCACTGCGACCGACTCTACTTCCTTATAAGTGACCGTTACGGTGCAGCTTGCGCTTTTATCGGTACCCTTTGCCGTAGCGGTGATGACCGCGCTGCCTTCGGCGACGGGGCTCACAACTCCATGGGCATCGACCGTGGCCACAGCCGTATTGCCGGACGTCCACACGACTTCCTTGTTGTCAGCGTCTTCGGGAAGCACGGTTGCCTGCAGGCCCAGGCTCTCTCCGCCGACGTAAAGGGTTGCGCTTTCAGGCTTTATCGAAACGCTTGTCACAGGAACAGTGACCTTCACCTTGCAGGTGGCGCTCATTGAGCCGGCACGAGCCGTTATGACAGCCTCGCCGCCGCCCACTGCACTCACGCGGCCTTCGGAGGAGACGGGGGCTACGGCGTCGTTGGAGGAAGACCACTCCAGCTTGTCCGTGGCATCCTCGGGGGTGACGGTGGCGGTGAGCTGCTCCCACTCGCCTTTTTTGAGGTTGAGTTCCGTCTTGCTGATGGTGATGCCCTCGGTGGGGACGGTGACGGTGACTTCGCAGCTCGCGTTCTTGTTGCCGATCTGGGCGGTAACAATGGCCTTTCCGATGTTGACGGCAGTCACTTTTCCGTCGGAAACGACTACGACCTCTTCATTGGAAGAAATCCAGGTTACGGGCTCTGCGACGCCGGCAGGGGTGACGGTGGCGGTCAGCTGAACCGTCTCTCCCCTGGCCATGTCAAGCGTGGTCCTGTCGAGAGTAACGGATTCTGCCAGAGGACCGACGGTTACCAGGCAAACGGCAGTCTTGGTGCCGGCTTTGGCGGTGATTATCGCCTGGCCCTCATTGAGGGCTTTGACTTCGCCGCTTTGGGACAATTCAACTACCTTGGGATTCGAGTTCTCCCACGAGAGGACGTCGGTGGTGTTTTCCGGCAGCACCGTCGCGGTAAGGGTGTATGTCTTTCCTATGCTCATGGCCAGCTCGTCGTCGGAAATGACTACCGATTCGGCCGGGATGGTCTTGGTGGTGTAGCTGGCAACATCGGAAGAGATGGTGCCGCTGTCGATTATGACATAGGATTTCACAAAGATGGTCGTGCCCGGAGCGATGTCGGGGACCGTCACGCTGGCCGAAAACGAGGTGCTTTGCGCCACGCCGGGAACGCGGGTCGTCGGGGGAGTGGTGGTGCCATAGTAGAAACCGTACTCCTGGATGGCGTTTCCGTTGGTTACTATGGACGAGACGAAGTTCAGGGTGCCCTGCACCTGTTCGGTGACAGTCGGGAGGCCCACCTCCGGAAGTTTGAGCTCTTCCTTGGGTTCGCAACTGCAAAGCGCTGATATGGCGATTATTATTCCTATTACGAGATTGCGATGCATTTTCATAGCTTATTTCCTGCTTAATGTTATCTGGTTTATAGCTTTCAAATGTACGAAAAAGTTCGCTTACCTCAAAATACAGGGGATAATGGTCGCTCACTCCGGCAAGGTAACGGGGGCCGCTGAAGGTGCGGCGGGGCTTTGTTCCCCCGTATGCCGCGTCCCTTTCGGTCAGATGCGGCGGCATGAACACATACCCGGTGGCCTGCAGCCCTTCCAGGATGGGACAGCCGTCTATCTTTTCCCATTTTCCCTGGAATTTGATGGTGCCGGGGGCGTTGTCTCCCCGGGAAACTGCAGGGGCGTCGGAGATCTCGTCGTTGAAATCCCCCACCGCCATGATGCACCGGACGCCTTCCGACCTGAGCGAATCCACCAGGCCCTGCAGCCGCAGCATTGCGGTTTTCCGGCGCGCCTGCGAGCCTTCGCCCACCTTGGAGGGATGATGGTTGACCAGTACGGCAAGACGTCCCTCCCCTTCGTCGAATACGGCAAGGAGGATGTCCCTCGTGGGCATGACGGCGCCGGTGCTGTCGTACAGCGCACAGGGCCTGGATGATTCGAGGCGGAAGCGGCTCCGGCGGTAGAGCAGGGCGCAGTCTATCCCGCGATGGTCGGGTGAGTCGTAATGCACTATGGCATAGTCCAGTTTATAGAGCTGCGTGGCGGAAACGAGGGCCTTCAGAACAGAGCGGTCGCCCACTTCCGCGAAGGCCACGATGTCGGGCAGGCGGCCATAGGCATCCCCCGCCAGCAGGATGGTCTTGGCCACTGCGTTGCACTTGGTGCGGAAGCGGCCGCGGCCCCAGCTTTTCCCTTCCGCCTGTCCAGGCGGAAAAAAGTTCTCCACATTCCAGAACATGAGCGCGAAACTCCCGTCCCCGGACGCGAGCAATAAGACGAGCGGTAATATCAGACTTCGCATGGCCTAATAAAGCCCGAATGTTTTTTTATGTCTTTCAAAAACGGATAATTGTTTTTGAAGACCTTTAAAAAACATAAAAATGGAGTATCTTTGCGTTGTTATGAGTCTAAAATGTGGAATAGTGGGGCTTCCCAACGTGGGAAAATCCACCCTCTTCAATTGCATAAGTTCCGGCAAGGCGCAGGCCGCCAATTTCCCCTTCTGCACCATCGAGCCCAATCTGGGCAGCACCAGCGTCCCCGACCGCAGGCTTGACGCTCTCAGCGCCATCTGCAAGCCGCAGCGCACCATCCCCGCCACCGTGGACATCGTGGACATCGCCGGCCTCGTAAGAGGCGCCAGCAGGGGAGAAGGGCTTGGTAACCAGTTCCTTGCGAACATCCGCGAATGCGACGCCATCCTGCACGTGCTCCGCTGTTTCGACGATGGCAACGTGGTGCATGTGGACGGAAGCGTGGACCCTGTCCGCGACAAGGAAGTGGTGGATCTGGAGCTCCAGATAAAAGACCTCGAAGCTATCGAGTCCCGTCTCGGAAAGGCCGAAAAGGCCGGCAAGGCAGGCGATAAGGAAGCTAAGCGGACCTTCGAACTGCTGAGCCGCTACAAGGCCGCCCTCGAGCAGGGCAAGAGCTGCCGCAGCGTCGCGCTCATAAACGAAGAAGAGGAGTCAATTGCCAAAAACCTGTTCCTGCTCACCAACAAGCCGGTGCTCTATGTCTGCAACGTGGACGAGGCTTCGGCCGCAAAGGGCAACAAGTACGTGGATGCGGTGCGGGAGGCAGTGAAAGACGAAAACGCCGAAATTCTTGTGATTGCCGCCAAGACCGAGGCGGAAATCGCGGAAATAGAAGACTTTGAAGAAAGGCAGATGTTCCTCGAAGACCTCGGCCTCGAAGAATCCGGCGTGGTTAGGCTCATTCAGGGCGCATACCATCTGCTTGGCCTGCAGACCTTCTTCACCGCCGGCTCCGACGAATGCCGCGCCTGGACCATCCATGTCGGCGACAAAGCCCCAAGGGCCGCCGGAGTCATCCACACCGACTTCGAAAAGGGATTCATCCGCGCCGAGGTCATCAAGTACGAAGACTTCATCGCGCTCAAGAGCGAATCCGCCTGCCGCGCCGCCGGCAAGCTTGCTACAGAAGGAAAGGACTATGTCGTCCGTGACGGAGACATAGTCCATTTCCTGTTCAATGTGTAACCGGCTGCGCCGGAAATCTGTCTACTAATAGAACCTGTCCCTGTGATCCTTGACATCGGCGATGCGAGTCATCACCGGGATGATCATCTGGGTGGTGTACTGTGCCCTCTGGAGAGCCTGGGCGGCCGCATCTTCCTCGGTGAAGAATGAACCGGCCTCGCGGGAGTTGACCTTGAGGACATAGGTTGCGATATCGCCTGCGACGGGACCATAGATCTGGCCTTCGGGAGCCACGTATGCGGCGCCGACAAGGGCGGGATCAAGGGCGCGGACGGTGTTGGAGATCGTCATCGCGGGCTCGTTCGTGACGGTGGTGCCGAGAATGGAGGCAATCTCTTCAAGGGAGGTCTTACCAGCGATCTTTTCGGCGATTTCAGCCTTCTTGGCCTCGGCCAGCTTGCGGGCGTAAAGCCTCTGGCGGATGGAAGGAGTGACCTCTTCGAGGGAAGCGACACCCTCTGCATAGGCCTTCTTCACGGTCGCGACGAAGAAATAGTTGTTGTTGACCGTGATAATGTCGGAAGCCTTGCCAACCTTGGCGTCGAACGCCCAGCGGGTAACCTCCTTGGCCTGGTCGATGGCGCCGTATGAGGAAGTGCCCTCGTTAATGTTCATCACGTGCGAATAGACGCCGAGGGAGTCGACGGCCTTCTTGTAACCCTCGTAGCTGTGGGCGGCGAGAGTCGCGAAGCGGTTAGCCTGGGAGTAGTAGTTGTTGAACGTCTCCTTGGAGGAGATGGCCGACTTCTCGAGGATGGCGACCTTCTTCTTGAGCACGGGGGCGGTCTTCTTGCTGACCATGACGACATGGGTGCCGTACTGGGTGTCGATCACATAGGGTTCGCCGACCTTTGCGGAGATGACGCTCTCAAAGCCGGGAATCATGTAGGTCTGGGTCATCCAGCCGATATTGCCGAGTTCGCCGTCGGCCTGGGAACCCTGGTCGGAAGAGAACTGGGCTGCGAGGGCCGCGAAGTTGCCACCCTTCTTGATAACGCCCACGAGGCTGTCAGCAACGGACTTCTTGTCGGAGCTGAGAAGGATGTGCCTGACGTATACGGAATCGGATACGGGAGCGGTATCGAGTACCCTCACGGCATAGAAGACATTGTTGTTGTCCTTGATGACGGGGGAAGTGCCGGTGCCATTGCCGCCAAATACGAAGTCGTTGATTTCGGCGTTGATGGTGTTGAGCTCGCCCGCCTTGTACCAGTAGTCGCTGAGCTGGCGATCGGAGTTCTTCAGGAGGAAGGACTTCATGTTGTCGGCGGTGGCGAACTGGTCGTAGACCTCGGTGATCTTCTGGTTTGCGTAAGCGATGTCGTCTTCGGACGGGGTGACCTCGAACACTACGTATTCGATGTCCCTGTTAGCCCTCTGCTCGTAGAAATCGGGATGGGCCTTGTAGTATGCCTTGATTTCGGCGGGGGAGACCACGATGGTGCTGTCCTGCATGAACGGATAGTTCACGGCGACATAGTCGACATTGGCGGTGGTGTTGTTCCTGGCGACGGATTCGGCCTTCTCAAGCGCGTTCTGGTAAGCGGAAGCGGTGAAAAGGTTGCCGTACTTGGTATAATACTGCTGGCTGTTGGCGGAGGTCTGCAGATAATTCCAGTAGGTCTGGAGGCGTCCGGTCTGGTCCTGCGGGACGGTGTTCTGGACGAAATCCACGACAGCCTGGGGGTCGAAGCCCTGGGCGCCGGAGAAAGACTGGAGAATGACCGGGGAAGGATTGTTGCCGGTGGTGAGGTCGAGCATTTCAGCCTTGCCGACGGTGATGCCTGCATCCTGGGCGTTCTTGATGAACATATATTTGTCCACCAGGCTCTGCCAAGCGGCGTCGCGGATCTGCTTCAGCTCCTGCTCGTTGTGCGCGGTGCTGCCGCTGATGACCTCGTTGATGTCGGTGAAACGCTGCACATCTTCGGCGTAATCGGTATAGCGTATAGCCCGGCCTGCGATCTTGCCAACGTCATATTTGCTGGACATGCCCTGCAGGGCGGACTCCAATGTGCTCGGGTCTATAATAAACGACAAAAGGGCCAGTGCAATGATGATCGAGATTGCAAGGCCGAACTTAACACGGATTTTTTCAAGAACCGCCATAGTATTGTAAAATTTTAATTAATAATCACAAATGGACCGCGAAGTTAACAATTTTCTTTTAAATAATGGGTTATCATATATTTTTTTCATCGCCTGAGCAGCGGTCCGATGAAATTCACGGAATCTATCAGCACCCTGGTGGTGTCCTTTTCGGTGACGCCATAACTGTTGAAGGGGTTGTATAGAATGGCGTTTTCGGCCCTGTCGTCACTCCTCATTCCGGTGCCCTGCATGTAGCCGTCCGGAGAGAAGAACTGTACGTAACAGTCTGTGTATATTTCGTTTGCGGTCCTGTCCCAGTAGAGGGTGTCGGTCTCCATGGTCTCCTGCTTTATGACATTGTGCACGATCACATGGCCGAAGGCCTCCCATATCTCCTTGCGGCCGGGCCGCCCGCCTTCGTCCTTCTCGGATACGTGCTTGCCGTTGTCGGCCACGATTACGGTCTGGAGCAGGCCTTCGGGGGTATAGGCGTAGATGGAGACGCCATTGGGGAAGGTCTCGTAGGTGACGGAGTCGTTGTCGAAGCTCATCATCATGGGAGCCTCCATACGGACCGACAGGGCGCCGTTCTTGGTCTGCACGGCGAACATGTCCTCAAGCGTCTGCATGGGGGTTTCGGCCATGTTTATCTTCTCCGCCTCGCCCAGTTTGCCATGGCAGGAAATAAACAGGACAGCAAGCGCCGCGGCGCTTGCCATCCTCAAAAATATCTTGTTCTGTCCTGTCACTTATTTCTGCGTGCGGACCGTGGTGGTGGCGCTCATTCCGCTGCAGTTCACGGTGTAGGCCTTGCCGTCCACGAGGTCGTACATGAATGCGTCGGCCGTCTGCGGATAGTAGCGGGAGAACTGTGCGGCCATGCGGTTGGCCTCGTCTGCCAGGGACGGATCCTCGGCGGCAGCCTTGCGCATGTTGTCGACAGCCACCCAGAAGTGGGCGCGCGAAGAGATCTCGTCGCCGCCGCAGCTCACGGTGCCCCAGATCTGGCCGATGAGGAAGTAGCACTTGCCGGCCAGCGAAGGATCACGCTCGAGAGCACCGCGGGCAGCGGAATTGGCCTTGGCGAAGCGGGCGTTCTTGTAGCAGAATGCCGCAAGCTCGTACATGTAGGAGGCGTCGGTCAGGGCGTCGGATTCGTCGTACTCGATAGCCTCGTCCATGTACTTGAGGGCCTCGTCCACGTTGTTCCTGGCAGCGTTGAGCTTATACAGGAAGTAGGCGGAGTTGTGGCTGGGCTCGAGCTTGTACATGGTGGTGGCGGCCTGGAGGTAGAGGTCGTTGTTCTGGCAGTCTTCGGTGATAGCCAGCATCTTCACGATGTTCTTCGCGAGGTCGAGATTGTTCGGATCGGCGTTGAAGCGCGGGGTGAACAGCCTGATGAGCTCGCTGCAGCTCGCAACCTTGCTGCCGATGAACAGGCTTTCGAGGTCGGAACGGACCTTCTGGTTCTGCTCCACATCCTCGGGGCTCTTGGCCTTGGCCTGGTCGAGGAAGGCGATGTTGCGCTGATAGCTGTTGATGACGTCCTCGGAGGTGAGTTTGCCGGCCTCATAGAGGCTGATGGCGCTCTGGAGGTCGAACAGGAAGAGCGAGGTCTTGGTGTTCGCCTTGTTCTTCTCGATTATCTCGTTGAAGGCCTTGTACAGGCGGTCCGGATCGTCCTTTATGTAGTTTGCAAGATCCTGGCCCATGTTGTTGAACGCGGACACCGCATTCTTGGGATACGTCTCGGCGCGGTCCCTGTGCAGCTGCAGCAGGGAGTCGATGAGGGCTTCTCTGTACGCCTTGTTATTGGCGTTCTGGGAGATGACCCTGCGGAGGAGGGTGGTGCCGTTCAGAAGCATGTTCTGGCTTGCCGTGGGCGGGCAGACATTGTAGGCCTTGCGCCAGTTGGGCAGGGCGTCGTCGTACGCTTTCTGCTTGTAGTACTCCTGATAGTAAGACAGGTACTTGATGCATTCAGCGCTGTCCTTTCCATACTTTCCCTGTGCGGAGAGGTTGGCCGAGAAGGCAACCAGAAGGGTTAAAATCGCAATAGAAATCTTTTTCATATCCGTGGTTGTTTCGTGTTTACTAATTATACCTGGGCTGCTGGAACCAGATGTCGAACAGGCTTACGCCGACTCCGACCCGGAAATAGTTCTCGCGCACCAGACTTCCGTTGAACGGGCCCCTCTGTCCGATGTCCACCATTACGGTAAGACCATTGTACCAGCGGAAGACAGGGAGGGTCGCCCCCAGTGTTATTCCGGCAGAATTTACCGTGTTGCCGGCGACCGTGTAGTAGTCTTTATTGTAGTAAGCGCCCGCCCTGTAAGCTACGCGCTTCCTGTAATAGCGTACGTCGTTGAGATTGGGCACATACTCGAAACCCGCTCTGTAGCTTTCCCTTACGCTGGTAGCGAAGCTCTGTGGGGCATTGCTTACACTGAAGCCTTTTGCAGAATCCATACCAGAGTGTGTCCAGTCGGAACGCAGGTAGTTGAATTCGCCCTTGAACTTGCCCCTTACATCGAAGCCTATGCCCACTCCGAGTTCTCCGGCGAGATAGATTGCGGGGGATACTTTCCTCAGCGTGTCGGCGTAGGAATCGATGATGATGTTCTGCACGGAGCCGGCGGAATAGTGGCTGTAGTCGTTGAAACCGCCCACCCTTGCCGCGAGCTGGTAGGTTGCGCCGAAGGTCAGCGTCAGGTCTTTCCCTATCGGCTGTTCGTACTGGGCTCCGAACTTGCCGGTGAATGCGTTCAGGGTGAGGGTATAGTCGTCGCAGACTTCGTTGTAGCCCGACGAAAGGAAATCCTGGGCGTATTTTTTCTCGATCTTTCCGAAGATGTACTCCGCCTCGGCGCCTACGGAAAAACATTTGCCGATAGCCAGGGACAGGCCGCCGAAAGCATTGTAAAGGCTGCCCTGGCCCTTTCCGGAATACTTGATGTTACCGCTGCCAGCTATCACGTGCGGATCGGTTTCCCGGGCAGAGAACTTGTAGCCGGTGCTGCTGTACGGACGGAGCCCTATCACCATGGCGAGCTTGTTCCAGATAGGGAAGGACACCGCGAAACCGCCGATATTCGTGTTGTTATTGGCCGATTTGTAGGTGTTGCCGTCGTAGGTCTGGCGGTAAATGGTGTTGGTGTTGAAGACGGAGAAGTCTATCATGAGGGCCAGGGAGTCGCGGACGGCGACGGCGGCCGGGTTGACGGTGTTAAGATAACGGTGATTACGGGAGGCCACTCCTACGCCGCCCATGCTGTAATTGTATGCCGAATACGCCTGCGTGAGATTACCTACCGCGAAGATGGAGTATGGGGAATACGAGGAATACTCGCCTTCCTGGGCGGAGGCGGGAAGGGAAAACGCCGCAAGGAGCGCCGCTGCGAGTATGCTATATGTTTTTCTCAACATAATCGTTCGTCATGATGGCCATGCCCATAAGCACCAGGTTGCTCATTACGAACAGCGAGTACTTCATGCGCTTGGCGAAATATATTGCGTCACCCCCGGTGAAAACAACCACATTGCCGGGAAGCTGACGGATATAGCCTTCGATTTCAAACATTATGCCCGAAATGACGCCGGACTCTATGGAGCTCTGGAGGGAACTGCCTTCCTGCGGGAATCTCTGGGGGGTATTCACGAGCGGAAGCGCCTTTGCGTAGCGGTTAAGCGACTTGAAGCGGGTGCGGCATCCGGGGGAGATGTTGCCCCCGCGGTACTGGCCGTCGGCATCTACCAGGTCGATGGTGAGGGTGGTGCCGAAATCGAAGATGGTGCAGGGCTTTCCCTTGAACAGATAGCGCACCGCCATGATCGAGGCGGCCCTGTCGTAGCTCAGATACTCGGGGATGCCATAGCGCTGAAGGTACTCCAGATGGCTGCCGTCCAGCACCATGAGATGGTTGCACTGCGCCTTGAGGGTTTCCTCTTCCGCGGGGCTGAGGGGCCTGGCCGACACGACGGCCATTACGTCCGGCCTCTCCTTCCCGGTGATGCTGAGGATGAAATCCATGGTTTTTTCGCCCTGATAACGGAAGGTCTTGCCAAGGGTGACCCCCTCGGCCCATGCAGCCTTGAGCGCGGTGTTGCCTATTTCTATCACCAGGTTTGCCATAGTGCCCCTTACATATATACAGCCTACAAATTTAAAGAATTATTTCGGTAAACCAAACTGCGGCCTCATTTCAGCTTGCTCAGGAGGCTGTAAGATTCACTCAGGCTTTCAATTCCGTGGGCGACGAGTTTGAGACGGTCGTCGGTCTGCTTGAGCGCGAACGGCGGAGACACTTTCTTCATTATTCCGGCGAACACGCTGGATGAGTAATAGGACGACCTCGGGTCGGAAACGAAGAAACAGATGAGCATCCCGTTCCGGAAGATTATCTTCTCGAAGCCGAGGAAAGAGCCCAGATTCCGGATCTTGACCACTTCGAAAAGATTTGCAAGTTCTTCAGGCACGGGGCCGAAGCGGTCTGCGATGATGGATGCATAACGCTGCAGCTCCTTCTCGGAGGTGCTGGAATCGAGCTGTTTGTAGATGCGTATCTTTTCGGCCTGGACGTTTATGTAGTCGTCGGGGATGAGCGCCACCTGGTCGGTTTCGATGGAGCAGTCGTCCACATAGGCCCCCTTCGATCCCCGGGTTATGGTCGTTCCTGTCTCCACTCCCAGTTCCTCCATGGCCTCTTCAAGTATCTTCTGGTAGGTTTCATACCCCATTTCGGTTATGAATCCGCTCTGTTCGGCGCCCAGCAGATTGCCGGCGCCGCGGATGTCGAGGTCCTGCATGGCGATGTTGAATCCGCTGCCGAGGTCACTGAATTCCTCTATCGCGCGCAGTCTCCTGCGTGCATCGTCGGTGATGCTTACAAGCGGGGGGACGATCAGGTAGCAGAAGGCCTTGCGGTTGCTTCTGCCCACCCGTCCGCGGAGCTGGTGAAGGTCGCTCAGGCCGATGTTCTGGGCCTGGTTGATGATGATGGTGTTGGCGTTGGGAATATCCAGCCCGTTCTCGATTATGGTGGTGCACAGGAGCAGGTCTGAATCTCCCCTGATGAACCCGAGTATCTTGTTTTCCAGCTCTTCTGCCTTCATCTGCCCGTGGGCTACGCAGATGCGCATGTCGGGCACCACGCGGTGGAGGATTTCCTCGATGGCGGGAAGTTCCTCCACCTTGTTGTGAAGGAAGAACACCTGCCCCTGCCGGTTGAGTTCGTAGTTGATGATGCTGCGGATCTCGTCTTCGCTGAACAGGATGATTTCCGTCTGGATGGGGATGCGGTTCGGCGGGGGAGTCTGGATGATGGACAGGTCGCGTGCTCCCAACAGGCTGAACTGCAGCGTCCTGGGTATCGGGGTAGCGGTAAGGGTGAGGGTGTCCACGTTGGCCCTCAGCTGGCGGAGTTTCTCCTTGGCGGCAACTCCGAATTTCTGCTCTTCGTCTATTACCAGGAGTCCCAGGTCCTTGAATTTGAAGGAAGGGTTAAGCAGTTTATGGGTGCCGATTATGATGTCCGTCTGCCCCGATTCGAGCCTTTCCCTGATTGCGGTTATCTCCTTCGCCGTCTTGAGCCGGCTCACGAATTCTATGTTGCAGGGGAAGCCCTTCAGGCGGTCGACGAAAGTATTGTAATGCTGGAGCGCCAGGATGGTGGTGGGAACCAGGACGGCGACCTGCTTGCTGTCGCTCACGGCCTTGAAGGCCGCCCGGATGGCGATTTCGGTCTTTCCGAATCCCACGTCGCCGCAGATCAGGCGGTCCATGGGGAAGTTTTCCTCCATGTCGCGCTTGACGGCGCGGGTGGCGGTTTCCTGATCGGGGGTATCCTCGTACATGAAGGATGATTCCAGTTCCTCCTGCATGTAGGTGTCGCCCGAGAAGGCGAATCCCCTGGTGGCTTTGCGCTTAGCATACAGCCTGATGAGGTCTTTGGCGATGTCCTTTACCTTGTTCTTGGCGCTGCTCTTCAGGTTCGACCAGGTCTTGCCTCCGAGTTTGTTTATTTTCGGCGGTTCGCCCCCGGCGGAGCGGAAGCGCGATATCTTGTTGATGGCATGGACGTTCACGAAAACCACGTCGCCGTCGCGGTAGAGGATTTTCACCACTTCCTTTGCGCGGCCCTTGTCGTCGTACATCTTCACCAGGCCGCCGAACACTCCCACTCCGTGGTCGATATGAACCACGTAGTCGCCTATATTGAAGGCATTCAAGTCGTTGAGAGTCAGCTGTTCCGTCTTTTCAACGCTGCGGCGCATGCGCACCCTGTGGAAGCGGTCGAATATTTCATGGTCGGTGTAACAGCAGATTCTGTCTTCCGAGTCGATGAAGCCGGCGTGGATGTTCTTACCCTTGACGAATTCGGGCAGCACCCCGCCGTCCATCGACAGGATACTTTTCACTCTTTCGAGCTGGCTTTCCTTCTCGCCGAAGATATATACCCTGTAGTTGTTTTCGATGCGGGAACGGATGTCCCCCGAAAGCAGGTCGAAGTTTTTGTTGAAGGATGGCTGCGGGGAGATGCTGAAGGTCACTGTCGGTTTGTCTCGGTCGGCCAGCGGAACATCGGTATAAACCCTTTTGAAGGACATGAGAGACTTGAAGAATTCCTTCTCCCTGTACATGTCGGACGAATCGAGCCAGACGAGGGTTTTCGCCGGCAGGATTTCCGTTATGCTTCTTCCGTTTTCTCCCTCTTCCGCCAGCAGATTCGACACCACTTCCAGTTTTTCCACCTCTTCCCTGGATATCTGGGTATTGGGGTCGAATTTCTTTATTTCCTCGACTTCATCTCCCCAGAAGGATACCCTGTAGGGTTCGCTGTCGGCGTAAGAAAATATATCAATAAGGGAACCGCGCACGGCGAACTGACCCGGCGCGCTTACGAAATCAACCCTTTCGAATCCTTCTTTCCCCAGCGAGTTTATTATCGTGTCAAATTTAATTTCCTGTCCCTTGGAGATGCAGATTACCGCTCCCTTCATCTGCCGCTGGGAGGGGATGAGTTCTTCAATGGCTTCGGGGTAAGTGACGATCAGGAGGAGATCCCCCCTGTTTTCCAATATCTTCCGTAGTGCAGACGTGCGCTGGACCCCGAGGGTGCTCTTGTAGTTGCTCCTCTCTATTCCCTTTCCCGAGTTGGGCAGGAAGAAAACCCTGTCACCTTCGACCAGATTGTAAAGGTCGGCGGCGCAGTATTCGGCGCTCTCACGGTCGGGCAGAACTATGAAGTTGAGGCCTTTGCTCACCACCTGGCTCACTACGAACCATCTCGCACTCAGATACAGGCCTTCACAGAATATTTCGCTCTCGCGGGATATCCTGTCTTTAAGGGCGGCGCATGTTTTTGAAGATATTAACATCTGCCTTGTTTTTAACGTTTATAAACTGTTGATAACCCTGTTTATAACCTTTTTGAAAAACCGGCGACAAATTATCTAACAGTTTTTCAAAATTTCCCCAACACTTTAATCAACAATTTATCAAACTTATATATAATTGATTATGAGCGGCTTACAATTAGATATCAACAAATTGACAAGCACAACATAATCATCATATTAAAAATAAAAGAACTATATTTGTATTTGTAAGATTTACGACCCTCTTATGACGGACTTCAACCCACGCGATACAGCCGGCAGCAAAGATAAGGAATTGGACGGAATTATCCGCCCGCAGGATCTCGGGGAATTTACCGGCCAGAAAGAAATAGTGGAGAATCTGCGTGTCTACATCCAGGCCGCGCGGCTTCGCGGAGAAAGTCTGGACCATACCCTTTTCCACGGCCCTCCGGGTTTGGGTAAGACCACCCTGGCCCATATCATCGCGAACGAAATGGGGGTTAATATGAAGATTACCTCCGGTCCCGTGCTCGATAAACCGGGCGACCTGGCCGGTCTGCTTACCTCGCTCGAGGAAGGGGATGTCCTCTTCATCGACGAAATCCACCGCCTCTCCCCTGAAGTGGAGGAGTATCTTTACTC